>JBDTPE010000053.1:0-10048 GCA_039932875.1 Betaproteobacteria bacterium
TCACCGTACATGGTGCTCTGCATCTGGCCGGCATGGACCACGAAATCAAGCGCGCGGCTGCGGCGATGGAGAAGACGGAAATCGCCGTGCTAGCGAAGCTGGGCTACGGCAATCCCTATGTGCTTAATAGTGAGTGACGAAAGCTCGCGCTCCCAGCGATCATCGACGTTTTTTCTGCGTGTGTTAAAGTAACTCGATTGCAATGACTCAAATAATCAATGGACGAATCCCCCAAACGCTCGCTACTTGAGCGCGTCTCTTCCATGCTCCTGCGCGAGCCGGAAGACCGTGGCCAACTGGTCGAATTGTTGCACGGTGCATTTGAAAAGAATCTGCTGGACGCCGAAGCCCTCTCGATGATAGAGGGCGTCATGCAAGTCTCCGAAATGCAGACCCGCGACGTCATGATCCCGCGCTCACAAATGGACATGATCGATGTTGAGGACAGCCCGGATAAATTCATTCCCTTTGTCATCGAAACGGCTCACTCGCGATTTCCGGTTTACGAGAACGGTAAAGACAATGTCATCGGCATATTGCTCGCCAAAGACTTGCTACGCTATTACGCCAACGCTGACGAATTTGACGTTCGCGATATGTTGCGTCCAGCCGTGTTTGCGCCGGAATCCAAACGCCTCAATGTGTTGCTTCGCGAATTCAAGGAAAACCGCAATCACATAGCAATCATTGTCGATGAGTATGGCGGTGTCGCAGGATTGGTCACGATTGAGGACGTTCTTGAGCAAATCGTCGGCGACATTGAGGACGAATTCGACTTCGACGAAACCGAGGACAATATCCTGCCGGACAAGTCGGGTCGCTTCCGCGTCAAAGCCATCACCGAAATTGCCGATTTTAACGAAGCATTTCAAACGCATTGTTCAGATGAGACTTTTGATACGGTGGGCGGTCTGGTAATCAACCGCTTTGGTCGCGTGCCCAAGCGCGGCGAATCGGTAACCTTTGACGGTTTCAAATTCTCCGTCTTGCGTGCCGATAGCCGAAAAGTGCATTCGCTTATCGTCGAACGAATTGTCGTGCCAGAACCGAATACGGCTGGCGGGCTACCGCACAAGGAACAGGTTCCATAGAAACACGCATGACTGCTCTGCGCGCATCATGAAGCGCGACTCGTTGCCGGGCGCAAAGCTCGCACTGCAGCTTGGGCTGGCCTTTATTGCAGGCGGAGTTGGGCTGTTGGCGTTTGCGCCGTTTTACGCCTGGCCGGTCGCACTGATTTCGTTGTTTTTCTTGTTTGCGATGTGGCATCGTGCCACCGGCGTATGGCATGCGTTCGCCATCGGCTATTTTTGGGGTCTCGGCTTGTTCGCCTTTGGCGTGCCATGGATCTATGTGAGTCTGCACGTCTATGGCGGCATGCCGGCAGCACTTGCCGTGACCGCCACGTTCCTGTTCTGTTGCTACTTGTCGATCTTCCCGGCGCTGGCGTGTGCATTGCACCGCAAGTTAGTTGCCCGCTTCAATGTACCCATGCTTGCAGCCATACTTTTGGTCATGCCCGCATGTTTTGTCATTGGCGAATATGTGCGCGGCTGGTTCTTTTCCGGTTTTCCCTGGCTGGTATTCGGCTATTCGCAAACGCCCGGCGGTTTCGCCTTTGCACCATTGACAGGTTATGCCCCCATCTTTGGTGCTTTTGGTATTTCCTGGCTGCTCGCAGTAACTGCCGCTGTTGGCGTGCTACTCGTACCCCTTGCCAGCGGCCTTGTATGGTCGCGACGCGGCGCAATCTTCACATTGGCGCTGACACTTGCCGTTTGGCTGATCGGCTACGCCTTACAACAATATTCCTGGAGCGCCCCTCGCGGCCAGCCGCTGCCAACAGCGTTGCTGCAAGGAAATGTCGAGCAAAGCATGAAGTGGCGCGAAGACCAGCGATTGGCAGCACTTGAAAACTACCGCGACCTGATTGAAAGGACCAAAGCCCAGCTCATCGTGCTTCCCGAGACCGCTTTACTGGTACTCAATGACGTGCCACCGGACTATCTGGCTGCGCTCAAGCGCCACGCCGAATCGAACGGTGGTGACGCGATCATCGGCGCTTCCATCATCGAGCGCGGCGCCACTGGCACTTCCCCATACCGAGTCTCGAACAGCGCCATTACGTTGGGCCAATCACCCTCGCAGCGATACGATAAGCAGCACCTCGTCGTATTCGGCGAATTTATCCCGCCGTTGCTCTCATGGGTCTATAACTGGCTGCAAATACCGTTGGGCAGCATGAATGCCGGTAGCACCGATCAGAAGCCGTTGAACATTGCCGGCCACGCTGTCGCGGTCAACATTTGCTACGAAGACGCCTTTGGGGCTGAAATTGTGCGTCAGCTGCCGGAGGCGGAATTGCTGGTGAACATTTCCAACATGGCCTGGTTTGGGAACTTGTTTGCAGCCGACCAGCAAACCCAGTTTTCTCAAATGCGCGCGCTCGAAACCGGTCGCTGGATGCTTCGTTCAACCAATACCGGACTCACCGCGGCGATCAACGAAAAGGGTGAGATCGTAAAAGCGCTGCCGCAATTTGCGCGTGGCACACTCGAAGTCGACGTTCAGCCACGGACCGGGACGACGCCGTACGTGATCTGGAAAGACTGGTTGATTCTGGGGCTGCTACTTCTGGCATTGACAGCGGGATGCGGGTTGAAAAGCGTAGAGCGCCATTCCACGCGGCGTTCGGGGCAAAAATAGTCCGGGAAGCCCGCCAGATAAGGAGTTTGTCAAAATCACGCAGCTCGCGCGCGGATGAAAAATTGCCAGGTGCAAAGCTCGGCGAGTTCTTTCGGTGTCACGCGCTCCAGCGCGAAACGCCCTAGGCGAATATTGATATCCGGGTTGGATTTGTTCTGTTCGTAAAAAGGCGCCAGCCCCTGATCGAGAAAGTAATTCACGAACTCCAGACGGTAGCCGGTTTCTGTGAGAAACCTGGCAATCTCCTTCAATGTAAAGAAGCGGATATGCGTGATGTCGAGCAAGCCTTTTTCCGCATAAGTCCAAGCGCCACCATCGAGCAAGCCCTGCATGAGCCCGAGATGCCGGGTGTTGGGAATGCTCAGAATGAGTTGCGCGTCTGCTGACAAATAGGGCTTCAGTCGCACCATCACGTTCCATGGGTCATACATGTGCTCGAGGACATCAGCCATGACAACCGTATCCACGCTGCCGGGTGAGATGCCCTCGTCTTCCAGCTTGAAGTCTTCAAACCTGCCACATAGCACTTGATCAAGATGTTGCGCCGCCATCTTGGCCGTTGCACGATTGGGCTCGATACCGATGGTGCGGCAGGACGGATGCAGGCTCTTTAGATACGCTCCCAAATTGCCCGATGAGCAACCGACGTCGAGCAATACGCGCGGCGTGTGCGCCAGCACGTCGAGCATCTGAGGATTGAAATGTTGCTCATATGGCGTCGCCGCTGCACCTTCAACGTTGAGGCAGGTTTGCCAAACGTATTGCGGCTCTGACGGGGCAGGAACGGCTGGTTGAACTGGAGGCGAAGTGGGCATCAAATTGGCAATCAAAGCAGATGAATTGTTCGCGGCGAGAGGCTAACCACGTAAAATCGAGAGTTTAGCGCAAGAGAATCCGCCGATTCATGATTACCTTCCAAGAAATCATTCTCAAACTCCAGCAATACTGGAACCAGCAAGGCTGCGCACTGTTGCAGCCCTACGACATGGAAGTCGGCGCCGGCACCTCGCACACCGCCACCTTCCTGCGCTCGCTCGGGCCTGAGCCATGGCGCGCCGCTTATGTGCAGCCGTCGCGGCGTCCAAAAGATGGACGCTACGGCGAAAACCCGAACCGCCTGCAGCATTACTATCAGTTTCAGGTGGTGTTGAAGCCGTCACCCCTCAATATCCTTGACCTGTATCTCGGCTCGCTCGAAGCGCTGGGGCTGGACTTACATAAAAACGACGTGCGCTTTGTCGAGGACGACTGGGAAAACCCGACGCTAGGTGCTTGGGGTCTTGGCTGGGAAGTGTGGCTGAATGGGATGGAAGTCACGCAGTTCACCTACTTCCAGCAAGTCGGCGGCATTGAATGCAAGCCGATTACCGGCGAGATCACCTACGGGCTTGAACGTCTCGCCATGTATTTGCAAAACAAGGAAAACGTCTACGACCTCGTGTGGACTACATGGAAAGAGAATGGTGTGGATCGTCAATTGAGTTACGGCGATGTCTATCACCAGAATGAAGTTGAGCAATCGACCTACAATTTCGAATATTCAGACGCGGCTTCGCTGCTACGCCATTTTGCTGATCATGAATCGGGTGCAAAGTTGTTGATTGCGGCGCAGTTGGCATTACCGGCCTACGAGCAAGTGCTGAAAGCAGCGCATACCTTCAATCTGCTCGATGCACGCGGTGCGATATCGGTGACCGAGCGCGCTGCTTACATCGGCCGTATTCGCAATCTGGCGCGCAGTGTGGCGCAGAGCTATTACGAATCGCGGGAACGGCTGGGATTCCCGATGTTGCATGCGCCCAAGCAGGTGGCGGCATGAGCACGGCAACCTTGCTTGTAGAGCTGTTCACCGAGGAACTGCCCCCCAAAGTGCTGAAAAAATTGGGTGACGCCTTTGCGTCATCCATCCAGCAAGGCTTGGTAAAACGTGGCTTGCTGGAATCAGGTGCTGCTGCCGTCGTGTTCGCGACGCCACGCCGACTCGCCGCACAGATTGCAAACGTCAGAGACGTTGGTGCCGACGAAGCGTTTACCGAAAAGCTCATGCCAGTGAGTGTCGGTTTGGACAAGGACGGCAATGCGACACCGGCCCTGCAAAAGAAGCTCGTTGCCAAATCACTTGGACACCTGCAGACCAAAGATTTGCTGCGCGAGAGCGATGGCAAGGTCGATCAACTGATTTATCGCGGCATGGCGAAAGGTCAATCGCTGCAAGTGGCATTGCAGTCTTCGCTGGAAGAGGCTATCGCCGCATTGCCAGTGCCAAAAGTCATGAGCTATCAACTGGCCGACGGCATCACTACCGTTCAATTCGTGCGTCCCGCGCATGGATTGGTTGCTCTGCATGGCGCAGATGTGGTTCCCGTTCGCGCTCTTGGCCTGAATGCGGGCCGTACGACACATGGACATCGCTTTCAAGGTGCTGTGGATATTGAGCTGAAGCACGCCGAGGAATACGAAGCACGATTGGAGAAAGAGGGCGGCGTCATCGCCAGCTTCGAAAAGCGTCGCCACGAGATTGAACGCCTGTTATTCGTGCATGCCGAACAGGGCGGAGACACGCTGGGCGAGCGCGAAGATTACGTGGCCTTGCTGGACGAAGTCACTGCATTGGTTGAAATGCCGACGGTATACGCCGGCAAGTTCGAAGCCGAATTTCTCGACGTGCCTGCGGAGTGTCTGGTGCTGACGATGAAGCTCAACCAGAAGTACTTTCCGCTCTATCTCTCGGAAGGTGGACTATCCAGCCGCTTTCTGATCGTCAGCAATATGCGTCTCGACAATCCGCAAAACATTATCGAAGGCAACCAGCGTGTCGTGCGGCCACGGTTGTCCGATGCGCGGTTCTTTTTTGAGACCGACCAGAAGACGAAACTGGTGGACAGGATTCCAAAACTTTCGTCGGTTGTTTACCACAACAAACTGGGATCACAAGGCGAACGCGTCGAGAGAGTGCGCAAACTATCTATCAACATTGCCGACGCCATCGATGCTGATACTAAGCTGGCGGATCGAGCTGCGCTGTTGGCCAAGGCTGACCTAATCACTGACATGGTGGGCGAGTTCCCAGAATTGCAGGGCACAATGGGGCGCTACTACGCGTTGCATGATGGTGAAGAACCGGTGGTCGCCGACGCCATCGCACAGCACTATCAACCACGTTTCTCAGGGGACGTTCTGCCCGATTCGCCGGTCGCTCTGGCCGTTGCACTGGCGGACAAACTGGAAACGCTGTCGGGACTTTTCTCCATTGGTCAGGTGCCTACCGGCGACAAAGATCCTTTTGCCTTGCGCAGACATGCCTTGGGTGTATTACGCATGTTGATCGAACGCAACCTGCCATTGACGGTGGATGCCCTGGTTGCGTCTGCGCTGGAAGGATTTCCTAAAGCACTGCCCGAAGCATCCGGGCAATTGACAAGCTATATTTTCGACCGATTGAGCGGCTATTTGCGCGACTTAGGCTATTCCGTTCTGGAAGTGGATGCCGCCGTGGCAGCGCGCCCACCATGGGGAGAGTTTCCAGGGCGATTGGCCGCGATTCGGGAATTCACCACGCTTCCCGAAGCCACCAGTCTTGCTATAGCCAACAAACGCATCGGCAACATCCTTAAAAAATCCGATCAGCATTTTGCAAACGTAGAGGCGAGTCTATTGGTCGAGCCTGCAGAGCGTAGCCTGTATGAGGCTTTGCAAGCGGCGAAACCGGTGTTCGAGAAGTACTTCGCAGCCGGTGATTACACCGGTGCCCTGAAGTCTCTTGCACCGTTGAAAGTGCCGGTAGACGCATTCTTCGACGGAGTCATGGTCAACGCGGAGGACCCAAAACTGCGCGCCAATCGTCTGGCATTACTCGCCGATTTGCACAGCCTCATGAACAAAGTCGCCGACTTGTCCAAACTGGCCGCATGACGGAAACTGGCAACGCGATATTTGTGCATGTCCCGGCCGAATTGCTCGCCTTGACCGGTGCCGATTTTGACAATCTGCGCGGCTGATTTTCATCACGTAGAATCTGGCTCATGACAACCCCACCCAAGCTCGTTATTCTTGATCGCGACGGCGTGATCAACCTCGATAGTGACCAGTTCATCAAATCGCCGGGAGAATGGAAGCCAATCACTGGCGCCGTGGAAGCCATTGCCAGACTGAATCAGAACGGCTACCGGGTAGTGGTCGCGACCAATCAGTCCGGTATTGGACGCGGGCTGTTTGACATGGCAACCTTCAATGCGATCAACGACAAAATGATGGAGTTGGTGTTCCGGCAAGGTGGCCGGATCGACGCCATCTTCTTTTGCCCCTGTACGGCAGAGCAGCACTGTCACTGCCGGAAACCAGACACTGGCATGTTCGAGGATATTGCCGTGCGCTTTCATGTTGGACTCACGGGTGTACCCGCCATTGGCGACTCGCTGCGTGATCTGGAAGCTGCTGCAAAGGTGGGTTGCGCACCAATTTTGGTGCTGACCGGAAAAGGCAAGAAGACCAAGGAAAAGGGTGGACTTCCGCGCGGTACCAAGACTTTCGCCGATTTGGCAGAGGCCGTGAGTTTTCTGGTTGCGGATCCTGCGCGACCGTCAGCCCGGTAAGCACACGGCATGATTTTCCTTCGCTCGTTGCTTTTCTTCCTTGCGGCAATCGTGACGACCATCGCCTACGGGATCTTCGTCGTGCCGTTCATGTTCATTCACTACAACACCGGTTACGACCTCGCCAAAGCGTGGGGTAGAGCCGTGCTTTGGCTGGTGAAAGTGATTTGTGGTATCGACTATCAGCTAAGAGGCCGCGAAAATATACCTTCCCATCCCTGTGTATCGATGGCCAAGCACCAGTCGGCCTGGGAAACGGTTTTCATCCTTACGTTGCTGCCTCGCGCGGTGTGGATCATCAAGCGTGAACTGGTTTGGGTGCCAGTGATCGGATGGGTCCTGTTCGGGATGCAGTCGATCGCCATAAATCGTAAGAGCGGCAAACGCGCTGTCGATCAAATTGAGGAGCAAGGACGTGATCGAATTGGTCGCGGCCTCTGGGTGTCCATTTTCCCGGAGGGCACGCGCATCGCCCCGGGAAAGCGGGGACGATATGGCATCGGCGGTGCCTGGCTGGCGGCCAAGACCGGCACGCCGGTGTTGCCGATTGCACACAACGCCGGCGAATGCTGGCGGCGCAACGCTTTCCTCAAGTATCCGGGCAAGATAACGGTCAGCATTGGTCCGCCCATTGTCACTGTGGGCCGCGAGCCTGCGGCGGTTATCGCCGACGTTGAGAACTGGATTGAAGGCGAGATGCTCAATCTGCCGCCGGCTAACGGCTAAAGCCTTTGCCCATGCACCATTTGTTGGAACGCGTATGTTTTTCAATTTGAAAAAAACATCCCCCGCAGTCGCACTCGAAGAAGAATCCGAGCGCAGTATTGCGCTGCAAGGACATCGCGTTGACTACAAATTGGTCAGGCGACGCGGACGACGCGGAGTCGGTCTCAAGGTCGACGGCACGGGAATGACCGTGGCGGCATCGCTATCGACGCCACTATCGGCAGTGGATGAAATGATCGGCAAGAACGCAGCCTGGGTGTTGAAGAAACTCGATGAATGGTCACACCGTCGGATCGTGCCGCAGCGATGGCAGACCGGCAATGCGGTGTCGTTCATGGGTGAGGATTTGACCCTGATGCTCGATATTGCGGCTGATTCCATGAGTAAACGGCTGTTGGTGGAGCCATTGATGGGGCACATGTTTGTACGCGGCCAGTCTGCTGAACCGGCGCTGATCGAAAAAGCCGTGGTTGACTGGTATCGCAAGCAAGCGTTGCCACACTTTGCGCAACGTGCATTTTTTTTTGCAAAGCTCCACGGCCTGATTCCGCCCAGAGTGTTTTTGTCGAGTGCAAACGGCCGCTGGGGAAGTTGCAATTCACGCCGAGAGGTGCGCTTCTCCTGGCGCCTCATCAAGGCTCAGCCTGCGCTGATTGACTATGTCGTCTGCCATGAAATGGCGCACCTGCGACATATGAATCACTCGACCGCGTTCTGGCAGGAAGTTGAACGCATGTGTCCTGACTATCGAGCCTTGAAAATCGAACTCGACGCCAGCGACCACCGGTTTCGCGCGTTTTAACCATTCGGATATTTGACTTGAGGCGCGTGGATTGTCTGTATCATCGATCCGTCAACACCGCGTTTAAAGGAAATATTCATGGTTATTTGTCCCGTTGCAATCGCTGTCGGCTGCAAGAAATGTCCAATATTCAAGATTTGTCCTGCGACGAGAATCATTGGCGATCAAAAAGCAGTTGAGGCCGAAAACAAGCGTCAGCCAACGCCAGCCGCCAAGTCGCTGGCAAAAGGCATTAAGTCTGCTAAAGCAAATAAGGCAAATAAGGCAAAGAAAAGGTAGCGCTTCTTCGCTTGCTGCAACTCTGGCGCAGCAAGCCGACGACTTGCAAATGCTAAAATCGTAGCCATGTTTTAGCTCTCCCGGCAATCATTTTTGACATGATCAAGCAACGCACTCTGAAGAACAAGATTCGGGCCACCGGCGTTGGCGTTCATCTGGGCAATCGGGTCGAGATGCTCATTCGCCCTGCCGCGCCGGATACCGGCATCGTATTTTGCCGTACCGACTTGCCCGGTAGCCCGATGGTGGCCGCACATGCGCTCAACGTGAATGACACGCGCATGTCGACACGCATCGAAAATCCGCAGTCGGGCGCCAAAGTCGCAACGGTCGAGCACTTGATGTCCGCGTTTGCCGGGCTCGGAATCGACAACGCCTACGTGGATTTGTCGGCCGAAGAGGTACCGATCATGGACGGCAGCGCCGGCCCATTCGTTTTTTTGTTGCAATCGGCGGGCATTGAAGAACAAGGCAAGGCCAAGCGTTACATCCGGGTGAAGAAGCCGCTGGAACTGAAGGATCAGGACCGCTACGTTTCGCTAAAGCCATTCAATGGCTTCAAGCTCAAGTTCACGATTGAATTCGACCATCCGGTTTTCAAGAAAGCCGCGTCCGACGTGGAGATCGATTTCGCAGACGTTTCGTTTGTAAAGGAAGTGGCGCGGGCGCGTACCTTCGGGTTCACACACGATGTCGAGATGTTGCGTGAAATGGGTCTGGGACGGGGTGGCTCGCTGGATAATGCCATCGTGATCGATGATTTTCGCGTGCTAAATAGCGAGGGTTTGCGCTTTGACGATGAGTTCGTCAAGCACAAGGCGCTGGATGCGGTCGGCGATTTGTACATGCTGGGACATCCGTTGATTGGCGCTTTCCACGGCATCAAATCCGGTCACGCCATGAATAACCAATTGGTGCGCGCCTTGCTGGCCGACGAAACGTC
>JBDTPE010000054.1:0-9986 GCA_039932875.1 Betaproteobacteria bacterium
GTGGTCTGCCCTCGCTTTACGAAGCACGCGGTGAATTTCAGCTCGGTGTGGAGGGAATGCGACGCGCCGGTCTCGGCGCCCTGTTTGAAGCGTTTGAGCGCTTGAAAGCGAAGCTAGGTGCCGAGGGACTGTTTGATGTGGCGCGGAAACGTCCACTGCCATCATTTCCGAAGTGCGTTGGCATCGTGACCTCGCTGCAAGCGGCGGCATTGCGAGATGTGCTGACGACCCTCAATCGCCGTGCGCCGATGATCGAAATCATCGTTTACCCAACGGCAGTTCAGGGCGCCACTGCCCCCCAGGAAATTGCGACGGCCATCGATGCAGCGCGCGCGCGACGCGAAGTTGAGGTCCTCGTTTTATGCCGCGGCGGCGGCAGCATTGAGGATTTGTGGTCGTTCAATGCCGAAGTCGTTGCGAGGGCGATTGCGCGCATGCAGAGTGAGACGGACATTCCAGTTGTATCGGGGGTGGGACACGAAACCGACTTCACCATTTGCGATTTCGTCGCCGATCAGCGTGCACCAACGCCCACGGCAGCAGCGGAAATGATCTCGCCAGATTCCGCACAATTGCGGGCTGCGGTTCAGGCGACTCGTACAGCTCTCTCGCGCACGCTGCGCCGATCGCTGGACAGCGGTTATCAACGCGTGGATCGTGCCCAGCGAAGCCTACTTTCGCCGCAGGATCGTATTGATCAGGAACGTGAACGGCTTGGCCGACTGACTATCCAGTTGCGACGCGCCTTGTTTGCACGCGTGGAGCGGGCTGGGTTTGCCACGGCATTGCGACGGCAACGCATGTCGCCGCATCGTCCCGACACGATTCTGCTGTCGGTAGCCGTTCGTCAGCGCGGAGCGGATCTCAAATCTGCAGCCGACAACGTGTTTGCCGATCACTATTCCCGCCTTCAGGGACTCGCGAAGGCGCTGCAGTTGCTGGCGCCCGCACGCGTGCTGGAACGCGGCTACAGCATCGTTGAACTTAACGGCATGATCCTTCGCGATAGCGCAGATGTTTGCAGTGGCGACACCATCACCGTTCGACTGGCTCGTGGTCAGTTGACCGCAAACGTGCGTCCGGACAAATGAGCGGCTTCTGACTCTGGCTTGCAAGCACCCACTGGTAGGCGTAAATTTGATCGTCCGTACAACAAAATAATATTTGGAGGATGAAATGGCAAAGAAAGCAAAGGACGAAAGCTCACTATACAAAGTCATCGAACTCGTGGGTACCAGCAGCGTTTCCTGGTCTGAAGCGGCAAAGAACGCAGTCAAGTCAGCATCGAAGACACTGCGCGATGTGCGTGTCGCAGAAGTCTCCAAGCTCGATGTGAAAGTCGACAAAGACGGCGCACTGACGTTTCGAGCCAAGATGAAGTTGTCGTTCAAATATCAAGGCTAGCAGCACGCGCTCGCGATCACGCCGACCCGCACCTGTGTTGGGTCGGCGGCACTTTTGGTATCAAATCTGCTGTAGAAATTCTTCCACTTTATCGACTACGCGATCCGCCAGGTCGCTCCGCAGGCAGTCAATCGGCTGCACCTCGGGCATCGCGCGTAGCCAGGTAAGTTGACGCTTGGCCAGTTGCCGCGTTGCTGCAACTCCTCTCTCGCGCATGGCCGCCTCGTCCAGTTCGCCCTCAAGCAATTGCCAAGCCTGGCGATAGCCGACACAGCGCATCGACGGCATATCGGCTCTCAATACGTAGCGTTGTCGAAGTGAAACCACTTCATCGATCAGGCCCGCGCTGAGCATCTTGTCAAATCGGATCGCGATGCGCTCATGTAAGATTGCTCGTGGTTCTGCCGTCAGGCCGATCTTCAATGCCTCGAATGGAAGCTGTTGCTGTTTCGCATGTCGTACCTGAAGCTCTGAAATGCGCGAGCCGGTCAGTTGAAAAACTTCCAGCGCGCGTTGAATCCGCTGTGCGTCGGTCGGCTTCAAGCGTGCTGCCGTCTCGGGATCGATGCGAGCGAGCTCAGCGTGCATCGCAGGCCAACCCTTCAGTAGTGCCCGTTCGGCGAGCGCTTCTCTTACCTCGGTATCCGCTTCGGGCAAGTCAGACAGCCCCTCAAGCAGCGCCTTCACGTAAAGCATGGTGCCGCCCACGAGCAGCGGAATCTTTCCGCGTGCACCGATGTCTGTGATCGCGTTCAACGCGTCGCCGCAAAATCGTGCGGCCGAGTAATGGTCCGTCGGTTCGATCAGATCGATCAAGTGATGCGGGTACTTTTGCAAGGTTTCAGCGGTCGGTTTTGCGGTGCCAATATTCATGCCGCGATAAACCAGCGCGGAATCGACGCTGACAATCTCCAACGGGAAACGATCAACCAGATTCATCGCCAACTCTGTTTTGCCGGACGCCGTTGGTCCGACGATGAGAATAACGGGTGGCAGCTTCAATGAAATCGACCGTGTTACTCAGCGGCCACGCATGAACAGCTTGTCAAGATCACTGATCGCAAATTGATACCAGGTCGGCCTGCCATGGTTGCACTGTCCGGAACGCTCGGTTTCTTCCATTTGCCGTAGTAGCGCGTTCATTTCCGGAATCGTCAGAATGCGATTGGCACGTACCGCGCCGTGACACGCCATCGAGCCAAGAATTTCATCACGTTGCTCGGTCAGCGCGCGCGATGCGCCGTGTTCGGCGAGGTCATCGAGCAACTCGCGCAGCATTGCGGGCGCGTCCAGTGTGGGCAACATGGCTGGCACGGCGCGGATGGCGATGTCCACCGCCGATAACGGTGCCAGATCAAAGCCCAGACGCGCAAAGAACGAGTGATTGTCAGCGACAAGTTCGATATCGCGCTCTCCAAGTGCGACCGGGATAGCTGCGAGCAACGGCTGTGATGCGAGCTGATTCAGATCGAGCGCAGCCTTCAGCTTTTCGTAGACGATACGCTCGTGTGCGGCGTGCATGTCGACTAGCACCAGGCCATTGGCGTTTTGCGCCAGCACGTAGATTCCATGCAATTGGGCGAGTGCAAATCCGAGCGGCGGGATATCGGTCTTACGGTCAAACTCTTTATCCGGCGCGGCGTTCCGACCATTTTCGCCTCGAACGGCAAGCGGGGAGCGGACTTCACTAAATTTGTCGCTCGCCGTTTGACCACGAAGGGCCTCATAAAAAGCATTCGGCTCGTTCGCTGCCCAGTTGCTAAACGAGCCCTGCTGTGCGGCTGTTGGTGGGCGCTGATCGTGGTGGATATTGATGGAAGCCTGAGGCAGCCCACGTTGTTCGATCTGGCTGATCCAGGCCTGCGGATCGGCGCTTGGCGCGCTATCGCCAGTCGTGGGGCGTGCCAGCGCCTTTTGCAGCGCATGAAAAACAAACTGGTGTACCGCGCGGGAATCGCGGAATCGTACTTCCGATTTTGCCGGGTGCACATTGACGTCGACCAGCGAAGGGTCAATCGACAGGAAAAGCACGTAGGCCGGATGCCGGTGCCCGTGCAGAATATCGGCAAAGGCACTGCGGACAGCGTGCGTAAGAAGTTTGTCGCGAACGAAACGGCCATTGACGAAAACGAATTGCTGGTCTCTGCCGGCACGCGAATAGCGAGGCAGGGCGACACGTCCGGTCAGGCTGAAAGCGGCATTCGGTTCGTCTATCGCCACGCTGGCGTCACCAAAATCAGCGCCCAATATGTCGATGATGCGGGCGGCTGAGTCGTCTGCCTGATATTGCCAAATCCGACGTCCGTTGTGGGTCAGCGAAATCGCCACATGCGGCACGGCCATGGCGATTCGCTGCGCGGCGTCTACACAATGCCCGAACTCGGTCGCCTCAGTTTTGAGGAATTTTCTGCGTGCCGGTGTATTAAAAAACAAGTCTTCTGCGGTCACGACGGACCCAGCATCGAGCGCAGCAGGCTCCACTGGCGATACGTTGCCGCCAACAGACTCAATGCAGCTTGCATGCGCCGCGTCCTGTCGGCGGCTGGTAATCATCACGCGTGAAATTGCCGCCAGACTTGCCAACGCCTCGCCGCGAAACCCCAGGCTTGCCACGTGTTCAAGATCGTTCAGTGAAGCGATCTTGCTGGTCGCGTGCCTCTCCAGCGCGAGCGGCAAATCGGCGGCGGCCATGCCGACACCATCATCGGCCACCCGCAGTCGCTTGATGCCCCCCTCATTCAATTCGATGTCGATTTGTAGCGCACCCGCGTCGAGACTGTTTTCGAGCAGCTCTTTCAGCGCAGCCGCCGGCCTCTCAACGACCTCGCCGGCCGCGATTTGATTGATCAGTAGTTCGGGGAGTACCCTGATTGAGGGATGTTCGGCCAAGAAACGCTAGCGATAAAGAAAGAAGCGGTTAAATAATGGCTGCAAAGGCCGCCGGTTGGCCAGCCTGCGCCAAACCCCATTCTACCGTGGAGAAATGTGCTTGCCAGACGGCGGCAATACCGCAACTGGTGACTCTGTAGACAAGTTGACGTAGATAGACCAAGTCGGAACCACTTGACGCGAGCCCTTGCGAAGTCTATGGTTATCGAATAAAAAACAAATACATAGAGAATGTTCACAGAAACATTCTCACTCGGAGTTTTTAGCAAGTGCCAGCAGTGCTCGGTGCATTGCGTTGAAAATGGAAAGTCCCACGTGTCACTGGCCGATCAAACTGCTGCAGAACAGGACCAGACCAGAGAGTTTTCTCTTGCAGCTCCAATAGCAGCTGACGACCGCGCTTTCGTTGCGAAACACATTTTTTCCGAACAGGTGCGTCTGCTTTACCGGTTTTCGCTAGCAGGGTACCTCGCCGAACTGGTAGTAACTTTTTTGCTGGGTGCACTACTATGGAATGAACTTGGTCAGCGCCCTGACCTGTTCGCATGGTTCGTGGCGGCGTTTGTGCTGATGATTGCACGATACGGTCTCTACAATTTCTTTGTTCGCGCTAACCCGCCGCTGGCAGCCATGGACAAGTGGCAGACATTTTTCATGATCGGTAGTCTGTTGCTAGCTGTGCTCTGGGGGCTGATGGGATCGGTACTATTACCGAAAACTGGTTCGACACAGTTGCCAGTCATGATGCTGGTCGCGCTGCTGACGACGGGCGCAATGACCTACTATGCACCGCATCGGACCTTGTATTTTTACTATGCGCTGCTGTCACTATTGCCAATGGGTGTCGTGACCTTCGGTTTTGGTGATCGCAATGGCTCCATGCTTGGCGCCGCAATCATTATCCTGGCGGGACTGCTGGTTTTTGTACACAGCAAAGTGCATAAAGCGCTGGTGGAGTCGCTAACCGCGCGTTTTGACAACTTGTTGATCGCGATGCGGCTGAAGGAAGAAAAACTTCGCGTCGAGCGGGTAAATCTGGCGCTCGGCCAAGAGACGGGTGAGCGCCGCAAGGCAGAGCGCGCCGAGTTGCTGGCCTTGCAGCGGCTGCGACTCCATTTGGAGCGCACACCGTTGGGAGTCATTGAGTGGGACATGGATTTTCGGGTTTCCACCTGGAACCCTTCAGCCGAAGCCATTTTTGGGTACTCGGCGGGCGAGGTGATTGGCGAATCCGGCTACATGCTCGCTGAGGGCACGCAGGACAGCGAACGACTCGCGGCAATGTGGCTCGAGTTGGCCAGTGCGCCGGGCTCGACCCGGGCGACACTTGCCAACAAGGTAAAACGCGGCGAGATCATTCATACCGAGTGGTACAACACGCCGTTAGTGGATAACGAAGGCGTCATGATCGGTGTCGCGTCACTGGTGCAAGACATTACCGAGCGCTTGAATACCGAGCGCACCATTCACTATATGGCGCATCACGACACGTTGACTGGCCTGCCAAATCGACGCTTGATGCAAGACCGATTGAATCAGGCGATTCTGCAGGCGCGCCGCCAGCAAAGACACGTCGCGCTACTGTTCCTCGATCTGGATCGCTTCAAACTCGTCAATGACACACTTGGACACGAGACCGGCGACTACGTATTGCGCGACATCGCCAAGAAATTGAACAACATCGTGCGCGAAGGCGACACGGTTTCCCGCGAAGGCGGAGACGAGTTCCTGATTATTTTGCCGGACCTCGACAAACCCGAATTCGCACAGATTGTCGCGGCAAAGATACTTGATGAACTAGCCAAGCCAATCGAAGTTTCAGGCCATGAACTGACCGTGACCGCGTCCATCGGCATCTCGCATTACCCTAACGACGCCACGGATGTGCAGCAGCTCCTGAAACATGCCGACTCGGCCATGTATCAGGCAAAGGATGCGGGCCGCAACACGGCGCGCTTCTTCACCAGTGATCTGAATTTCCTGCTGTCGAAGCGACTGGAAGTGGAATCCAGGCTACGCCGCGGCATCGAGCGCAACGAGTTTTTCCTGCGCTTTCAACCGCAAGTTGATGTGCTTAGCAACCGTATCGTCGGCGTCGAAGCCCTATTGCGCTGGAACGACCCACAACACGGCGAGATTTTCCCCAAAGACTTCATCTCTATCGCCGAAGAACTTGGCCTCATCGTGCCACTGGGAGAATGGGTGTTTCGCACCGCTTGCCTGCAGATCAAGGCTTGGGATCAGGAAGGCTATCGCGATATCTCTGTCTCGGTGAACCTTTCACCTAGACAGTTTGTGTCACGCAAGTTGCTGCCATCGATGAAACTGGCATTGATGGAGACCGGCATTGACGCGTCGCGCATCGACCTGGAAATCACCGAATCGATGGCAATGCGCAATCTTGAGCAATCTATTGAAATTCTCGCGGAACTGCGGCGCCTTGGCGCAACAATTTCTGTCGATGATTTCGGCGTCGGCTATTCGTCGCTCGGTCAGTTACGTCGGCTACCTGCACAGACTCTCAAGATCGATGCCAGTTTTATCTCGCAAATCCCCGACGATGCCAATAGCTGCTCCATCACGGAGGCAATCATCGCAATGGCAAAACGGCTACGCTTGCGAACAGTGGCGGAAGGGGTGGAAACCGCGGCACAGCTCGACTTCCTGCGCGCCAATGGTTGCGACTCTTACCAAGGCTATCTGTTCGCCAAGCCGCTCACGGCGGTAGAGATCACGTCGATGTTCAAGGCGCAACGCGCGGCGGCTGCTTAGTAAGTCGAGCTTAGCGATACCGCAGCACGTATTCGCTAGGCGCGCGCGATCGGCGGATTTTTTGCGAAGTAACGTCTGATACCGTCGGCGATCGCTCCGGCAATTTTGTTCTGATAGCCAGAATCCCGTAGTTTGGCTTCCTCAGAGGGATTGGAGATGAACGCAGTCTCCACGAGAATTGACGGAATATCAGGTGCCTTAAGGACTGCGAATCCAGCCTGCTCGACGCTGGCTTTGTGAAGACGGTTGAATTCGCCCAGTTCCGATAATACGAGTTTTCCGAGCTTCAAGCTGTCATTGATCTGCGCGGTCTGTGAGAGATCCAACAGCGTTCGGGCGAGAAAACCGTCCTTGGTGTTCAGATTCACCCCGCCGATTAGGTCAGCTTCGTTTTCTCGATTCGCCAGCCATTTGGCAGCAGTTGAAGTCGCACCGCGTTCAGACAAAGCAAATACCGACGATCCATTCGCCTGTGGATGGATAAAGGCGTCTGCATGCAGGCTGACAAACAAGTCTGCGTGCAGGCGGCGCGCTCGATGCACGCGCTGCTCAAGCGGCACGAAAAAATCAGCGTCGCGCGTGAGCGCGATGCGAAAGTTGGAATCGTCGTGCAGTTTGCCTTTGAGCAATTTTGCAATCACCAACACGATATCTTTCTCGCGGGTTCCGCGGCGTCCGATGGCGCCGGGATCTTCACCACCATGCCCGGGATCGAGCACGACGATGATCGGCCTCGGCTGCTTGCGCCCACTCACGATGCCGGGTGCATTGTTAGGTTTAGTGGGCCTATCAAAACTCGAGTCGCCCGCGAAGATGGACACTCCCTCCTTCGCGGGCGCCGTCGAGTCCGCCAATTTGCTTTGAGCAGCTGGCGGTACGTCAGAGCCGTCTTTTCGCGGCTTAGAGGCTGAAACTATTGGATTGTCTATTGGTGCCGAATCGAGCGCGTTGCCTTTGCCAAAGTCAGCGATATCTTCGTTTAGCAGGGCCAGCATCGGATCTTTTGGCCTGGCAGGATAAATGTCGAGCATCAGTCGGTGACCAAATTCGCCTACGGGCGGCACCGCGAATACCTGCGGCTTCACTTCGGTCCGCAGATCCAGCACGACGCGAATGACGTTCGTGCGATTAATGCCAACGCGGGCCGACTGGATATATGGGTCGTTGGTGCCGATTTTGGCAGCCAGTTCTTTAAGCGCCGATCCGAGTTCAACGTTTTCGATATCGATGACCAGCCGCTCGGGGTCTTTGACAAAAAAATGCTGGACCTTTAGCGCCGTCGGCGACTCGAACGTGACCCGCGTGTACTCGTTGGCGGGCCAGACACGGGTGGAGGAAACCTTGGTAGCCGCGAATACATCCCGCGCCAGCAACGGTGACAAAATCAGCGGTATCGACAGAAATGCCCTGCGCGCCAGATTCGGCCGCGAACTACGCTCGACGGTTATGCGGTGGATGCGTCCGTGCTCGCTGGAAGGAGAGTTGGCATCGTGGAAAGCATCTGCCTGCCCTTTGGCGATAGCGCCTCGATGTTCGCTTCTCTGGACTCCATCGGCGTCGATTTCAGCGCAATTCGTAGGTCCGGCAGCGGCAACAATTCCCCGGCCTTCTCCGGCCACTCCACCAGACAAATATTCGTCTCGTTGAAGAGATCGCGAAATCCGGCTTCTTGCCATTCCTCAGGTTCGCCGAAGCGATAAAAATCAAAGTGATACAAGTTTAACCTAGAAATTACATAAAGTTCAACCAGCGTGTAAGTCGGGCTCTTTACCCGCCCTGAATATCCCAGTCCGCGCAGGATGCCCCGCGACAACGTTGTCTTTCCGGCTCCAAGGTCGCCTGACAGGTAAATGAGTGCCCCGCCAGCGCACTGCACCAACGCAGCAGCAAGTGCGGCGCCTAGCGCAAGCGTCGATGCTTCATCGGCCAACGGCAAACGCAGGTTCTCGGGAATACTCGAACCCGATTCGATCACGCTAAACTCAACAGATGACATCGACCACTTTCGACTTCCCACAACTTGCCTCTGAAATAAAAGACTGGGGCCGCGAACTGGGCTTTCAGGAACTTGGCATCAGCGATACGGATCTGTCCCGCGAGGAGATTTTTCTTCAGCAATGGCTGGACTCCGGCTATCAAGGTGACATGGATTATATGGCCCGGCACGGGACCGCGCGAACCCGGCCCGGCGAGCTGGTGCCCGGCACCGTCAGAGTGATTTCGGTGAGGCTAAACTATCAGCCGGTTGCCGCGCGCGAAAGCTGGGAAACGCTCGATGACGCCGATGCAGCGTTCATTTCACGCTACGCCCTGGGACGCGACTACCACAAAGTACTACGCGGCAAGCTGCAAGCACTTGCGACTAGAGTTGAGCAGCGGATTGGCAAATTCGCTTACCGCGTTTTTACAGATTCCGCTCCGGTGATGGAGGTGTCACTCGCCCGCAAGGCCGGCCTTGGATGGCGCGGCAAACACACCTTGCTGCTCACTCGCGACGCGGGATCATGGTTTTTCCTCGGCGAGCTGTACACCGATCTGCCATTGCCCGTCGATGATGTCGTCACCGAGCACTGCGGAACCTGCACGAAATGCATCGACATCTGCCCAACGCGGGCCATCATCGCACCGTACACACTTGACGCCCGGCGGTGCATTTCGTACCTCACCATTGAGCACAAGGGCGCAATTCCGGTTGAACTGCGTCCGCTGATGGGAAATCGCATCTACGGCTGTGACGATTGCCAGCTCGTCTGCCCCTGGAACAAATACGCTAGCGCCACCACAGAAAATGATTTTACAGTTCGAAATGGATTGGACGACGTCTCGCTACTTGCGCTATTTCAATGGACCGAAGAAGAGTTCAATCGACGCCTTGAAGGCTCTGCCATTCGCCGCATCGGCCATGAACGCTGGCTGCGCAA
>JBDTPE010000055.1:0-9945 GCA_039932875.1 Betaproteobacteria bacterium
GAGGGCGCAACGATGTGGCAGCCCAGTTGGGCGGCGGAATGCAGCAAGGGCGATGGATGTTTTTATCCGCCCACACTGTTTACCAACGTGGCCCCGGCGTCAACCATTGCGCAGGTAGAAATTTTTGGCCCGGTACTTGCCGCGATGACGTTTCGTACACCTGAAGAAGCCGTCAAGCTTGCCAACAATACCCGCTATGGCCTGGCCGCCAGTATCTGGAGCGAGGATATCAACCTGGCGCTTGATTTGGCCACGCAAGTGAAGGCCGGCACCGTCTGGATTAACAGCACCAATCAGTTCGACGCTGCGAGCGGTTTCGGCGGCTATCGTGAATCCGGTTTCGGTCGCGAAGGCGGACGAGAAGGACTGTTTGAATACGTCAAGCGCAAGCCTGCAAAAAATGTAAAAACACTAGCACTGGCGCGCGCCGCAGCCAAAAAAGATTCCGTAAGCCGCGCCAATGCTGGTGTTTCACTTTCACTGGTTCCAGCAATCGACCGTACCGCCAAAATGTTTATCGCCGGCAAGCAGGCGCGGCCCGATGGCGGCCTTTCAATGAATGTGTATGGGCCCGGCAAGAATCTGATCGGTGAAGTCGGTGCCGGCAACCGTAAAGACATCCGCAACGCCGTCGAAGCCGCACGCGCCGCCGCTGGCGGCTGGGCGAAAGCCACCGCACACAATCGCGCTCAGGTCATCTACTACCTGGCCGAAAATCTGGCTGCGCGTGCGGACGAATTTGCCCGTCGCATCACGTTGCAAACCGGTGCGACCTCAAGTGCCGCGCATGCAGAAGTCGATGCCTCTATTGATCAGCTGTTCACCGCCGCCGCCTGGGCCGATAAATACGACGGGCGTATTCACGGTGTGCCGCAACGCAATGTGACCCTTGCCGTTCCGGAGCCGATGGGTGTGCTAGCCATCCTAATGCCTGACGATCATCCGCTGCTCGCACTGGCGGCCCTCGCGGCACCGGCGTTGGCGATGGGCAATGCGCTGGTGATCGTACCGTCGCCAAATCATCCGCTCAGCGCCACCGATCTTTATCAGGTGCTTGATACCTCGGATGTGCCACACGGCACCATCAACATCGTCACCGGCAATCGCGATGAACTCGCCAAGACCCTGAGCGAACACGACGATGTGGACGCCATCTGGTATGCCGGTCCAAATGCAGGCCAAAGCGCGGTACAGAAAGCGAGTGCGGCGAATATGAAGCGTACCTTCGTGATGGATGCCAACGGCGCATTGCCAAACATTGACGACGTGCTGCGGGAAGCTACCCAGGTGAAAAATATCTGGGTGCCGTACGGAGCGTGAGATCGGCCTGTGCGTGAGTCGTAAACGCGCTAACGCGCTATGCCCGCTAGACTGCTCGCGCTGTTGCCGCAGTGATTGGTGGTCGTTCGGGGACGCAAACCTGATCGCGGGTTGGTGAAACTGATTCCGGGAAAATCTTCGGTGCCGTCGGGATCGGGTGATCCAACCGGCGGCTGGGCACTTCGCGAATCTGTCGTCAGCCAATCAACTTCGCGAGATATTTATTCAGTGCTGCCAGCGTAACCATCGGCGGTTCCGGCACATGGCTTTCGACCGAAAAACTTTTTTCACCCAAGGCTTGCAGCTGATGTCTCAACGCTTCCGACTCGGCCCAGATCACATTGGCAACGGCAGTCGCTCGTGTCATATCGCCGCGCATTTTGTAGAGGTGAAACAACGCAACGATCACCAGTTGGCGGAACACGGAATTTGAAACCCCATCTGCCGCAAACTGATGTAATGCAGCAAGCGCAATTTCGCTCCGTTCATCGACGGCATCAGCGACGGCACATAGCGCCGCTCTTTCATCTTTCGTGATACCGATGCTCGCCGTTTTCCGCGCCGGCATTGCGGCAACCGCCTTGCGCGCCAGCGTCGAATAGCCACCCAGTGTCAGCATCATCGTCAACACCACTGCGTCGGTCGTAGACTCGATGAACAACCTGGAGAAGGAGCCGGATTCATACTCCCGTTTGCTCTCGGCAAAATCCCCGCGAAGAAATGCATTCCAGATCTGCCGCGATTTTGCGCGAATGCGCTCGACTTCGAGCGGATTTGCTTGTGCATCATCCGTTCTGAGTCGACTCGCTACTTCCCACATCTTGCTGTGCGGGCCGAGGAATATTGCCATGATACCCAGGCTCGCCAGCAGGCCCGATTCGACTGCAAAGTCGCCAAAAGTTGTGGGAACAGCAGGCACTCTTGGTGACGGAGTGCCATCAGCAGACAGGCCATCGCCGCTTTTACCCAAGTACCAGGTCACGGCGCTGGTTTTATTATTGACCCCAATGCGTCGGTAAAGCGTGTGGAGATAGACCCGCGCGGTCCCGTCTTTGTAGCCCAGGCTTTGTGCAATAAGCTTGCTGGATGCGCCCTTGGCGAGCAACTCCAACATTTTTTTCTCGGTCTCCGAAATCACCGAGGTGGGACTATAAGTTTTGTTTTTCATAGTAAATTGTGCTCGCTTGAGAGCGCACCGATTAGTTGATGTTGGCAGCCGAATCTTCCTTCCCAGTTGCAGCCGGATATCGCGATCAACGCGTGATCACGACGCTCAATAGCCTGAAACTCGGCGTTTCGCATTTCTGCGTAGATGTTCATGACAGTGTTGTTTTGAAGGCGCGCTGAGAAAAAGTTTGGTGCAACTTTTGTCAGTGTACTGACTGGCTTGAAGATCGCAATAATTGTCAATCAATGTGTCGCGCGACGATGCAGTGCCGGACAAACTCAAGAATTGGCGCGCCTTTCGGGTCGAAATGCCGCGAAACGCCGCGCCAATGTTAGAGTTCTAACTGGAAATCGATGTTCAATCAAAAAGACGATAAGTGATGCGAACCCGTTACGCGCTACTAATAACTGCTTGCCGCACGATGTTCATCGTTGCGGCCACTGCATTGATTGCGCCCAATGCATGCGCTCAGTCGATCGCCTTCACCTTTGACGATGGCCCCAGCCTGAGCCAGACACCGCTGCTAACACCCGAACAACGCAATCACGCAATACTGGATGCGTTGGCGAAACACAAGACAACAGGTGCCTTGTTTGTCACCGTCGCCAATGGAGCTGACCGACCAGAGGGGCTCGCGCTCGCGAAAGCCTGGGGTCTGGCGGGCCATGCCGTCGGCAACCATACGGTTACCCATCTCGACCTGAACAAAACCACGGTCACGCTCGCTCAATATCAGAAAGAGTTGCTCGACTGCGACGCGGTGATTCGCACGTTGCCTGGCTATCGAAAATGGTTTCGCTTCACCTACCTTCGCGAAGGCAATACACCAGAAAAGCGTGACGGCATGCGTGCTTTCCTTAACGCCGAGGGCTATCGCAATGCTTATGTAAGTATCGATACCAGCGACTGGCGATTGGACAGCAAACTCCTTGAAGTCCTGAACGCGAATCCCGCTGCCGACACCGCGTCTATCAAGCGCGCCTATCTCGCCCATCTGTGGCAGCGCGCGAGCGCGTATCGGGATCTCGCGCAGAAACTACAAGGGCGGGATATCCCACAGGTGATCTTGCTGCACCACAATCTCATCAATGCCATGTGGCTTGATGAAGCCATCGGCATGTTCAAGTCTAGAGGCTGGACCATCACCACGCCCGACGTCGCGTTCAGCGATCCAGTCTATCAACTGCAGCCGGATCGCCTCGTTGCCGGCCAAAGTTTGCTGTTGTCGATGGCGCGGACACTTGGGTTGGGCAAGTTCGACGGTTGGGAGCGGCTCGTGGACGATGGAGATTTTGAGATTGGGGAATTGAAGCGGGCAGGAATGTAGTCGCGGCTTGGGCAGGATGTAGAAGCAATTTGCGCGTGCAAACGCGCGCGACCGCAATCAGCGGCAGCGCGCCTTCCACCAGATGCGGATTTGGCCCCGATTTGTTTATTTATCCGCTTTGATCGTAATCTTGTTATCGACGTGCGTAACACCTTTCACGTTTTTGGTGATAGTGACCGCACGGTCGATTGCAGCTTGGCTGGCGGCGGTGCCCGTCAGGACGACTTCGCCGGTTGAAGTCGTGTCGACACCGATTTTCACCAGGCTGGAGACTTTTTCTTCGGCGAGTTCGGCCTTGATTTTTGTGGTGATGATCGAGTCCTTCACAAACGTCTTAGCCGAGTCAGCGGTATGCCCGGTCATAGGCAGCATCAGTGCGCATGCGGCAACGCAGGAAGCAATAAGTTTTGTGTTCATGGTGTCTCCATTCAGGTTGAGTTGAATTATCAAAGCGGAGCGATGTTCGGTAGTGAGTCATCGCACGAAGTCATAATGCGCAAGATACAAATGAAGCACAGTCGGCGCCGCGACGAATTGCCTGTAGTCGTGTCACCTACGCGGGCATCCGGTTGCATAAAGACTTCATGATATAAATTCACGTTGCAATCGCCAACGCGTTAACTTTATTGGCCCGCTCTAATGACCACGATCTGCCCAAAGTGCAACTATGCAAGAAAACAAACCGACACCTGCCCGTCATGGCAGTGTCCATCCTGTCAGGTCGTGTACAGCAAGTTCGGCGATACGCAGGTCGCGATGGACGGCAAAGACCGCTCCTCGAGTTCCCATTTCCGCCCTGCGCCTGAAGAATCGGGCAGCTCATGGAAATGGGTGGTGGCGCTGGTATTGATCGTCGGCGTGGCTTGGCAGGGCAGAGCCATGTACAAGCGCCAGGCTCCGCAAAGTGCTTACCAGGGTTCGATGCAATCGCGATCATCACAGCCGCAGCCGGAAGTCATTATGTATAGCGCATCGTGGTGCGGTTATTGCAAAGCTTCGCGCGAGTTTTTCAAGGATCACCGCGTTCGCTTTACCGAACTCGATATCGAGAACACCGCCGAAGGCGCAGAAGCCTACGAGAAACTCGGTCGCGGCGGGATTCCCCTGATCTTCGTCGGTGGAGAGGAAATTCGCGGCTTTGATGAGAGTGAATTGCGACGTCGGCTGCGGCCTTGGATGAAGGAGGCTTAGGCGGATCATCAGGTTATGGAACGCCATTTGACGGACTTTGCAGGCCAAAATGTCCGGAATGCCGCGCCGGAATTGGACTTCGCTTGGCACGTCGGCAAGCCGGAGCACCACGCACTCATCAACCTTGAATGACTACCTGCGCTGGGTGGTGGCGATGTTGAAAGCCGACACCACGTTGCTGCCGTGCTCCGACATGCTTGCGAAGGCGATGCCGACCGTTACAAACTGCCACACTAGCCAGTTCCAAACGCATGAATAATTGGTCAGCTAATGGCATCGTTTTGCAAGCCCTGCACTACCTCCATTCATGCTGAAAAACCGGAGTCATGCACATGTACCCAACACGCCGCGACATTCTTGGCCTCGGTGCAACACTGGCGGCGGGTACTTTGCTGCCATCAGCTGCGATCGCGCAAGCTGCGCAGGTCACTAAGAGCGCCGCTTCTGGCAAGGCCACCAAGCCTTTGAACATCCTCATCCTGGGAGGTACCGGCTTTACTGGACCACATCAAGTGCGTTATGCGCTTGCACGCGGACACAAGCTGACGCTGTTCAATCGTGGCCGCCGTCCCAGGGAATGGCCCGAGGCAGTGGAGGAGTTAACAGGTGACCGCGAGACCAATGACTACACTTCGCTGAGGGGCCGCAAGTTCGACGTCTGCATTGACAATCCCACCACCGTGCCACACTGGGTTCGCGATGCGGCTGCCGTGTTGAAAGGTAACGTCGGCCAATTCATTTTCATATCGACTATTTCCGTTTACGACGACGGAGGCAAGATCGGCGCCGATGAAACGGCGGCGCGTGCCAAATACACCGGCACGGATGCCATGGCCGAAACCATCACCAATGTTCGCAAGAACATGGCGCTGTATGGGCCGCTGAAAGCGCTTTCCGAAGACGAGGCTCACAAGCAGTTTCCAGGTATCACGACCGTGATCCGCCCCGGCTTGATCGTCGGTCCTGGCGATGAAACGGATCGTTTCACCTACTGGCCGGTTCGCGTCGCGCGCGGCGGCCAGGTGCTGGTGCCGCCGTCAGCGGACCCGGTACAGTTTATCGATGCTCGGGACCTTGCGGAGTGGACCATCCGCATGGCTGAAGCACGCACGATGGGAAATTTCAACGGTCACGGGCCAGAGCATGAACTAAGAATGGGTATGCTATTGGCGACGATGCGCGAGGTGACCGGCAACAAAGCCGAGTTTCGCGAAGCAACCCTTGATTTCCTGCAAAAGAACAAGGTTCACGGCTGGAGCGATTTGCCATTGTGGCTACCGGGCTCTGGTGACACCGCCAACTTTCACCGCCGTAGCAACGCAAAATCCATCAAGGCCGGACTCACTTTCCGGCCGGTTGCGTTGACGGTCACTGAAACGCTGACCTGGTTCAAGCAACAACCGCCGGATCGTCAGGCAAAGCTGCGCGCAGGACTGTCAGCCGAGCGCGAAACGGAGTTGCTGAACCTGCTGAGTTAGTCCCGGACTGCGATATGGATTGACTTGGTTTGACTCGTCCGCAACTGCCACCGCAGCATGGATCTGCTGGATTCTTGCGTGCGCAGCAGCAATTTGCGGCAGAGCTAGGCGTGTAATCTTGGTCTAGTGAATTGGTTTCATTCTGTCGTCTACTCTGTTCCATGCTGCCGCGGCCGCGTCCCTCACGTCCAGCCACGAGGGATCGAGTTCCGACTTGCTCAGGATGTATGTGGCGGCGAGATCGCCTTCAGCTTCTGCAAAGGTTCGCCCGTCGAAACGTACGCGACCTTCCCAGCCGGCTCTGAATGCCGGCGCGTAATATTCGTAGGGTTTGCCCTGCTTGAAGTAGGGCTCGCGGACGTACGTTTCTTTCCAGTACTGTTCCTCCGCTGTTGGATGGGCTGCTTCGGCAATACTTTTGCCGCCGAGTCCGCCTACCACAGCACCGATTGCGGCGCCGATGACGCTGCCGACCGGACCTGCGACGGCCAAACCGGCAACGCCCCCAGCAAGCCCGCCGGAGGCGGCACCTGCGCCTGTACCCAGCGGATGCGCGCCAGGTGTGCCCGTTAAGGGGTCCAGATTGAGTGCTTCCTCATTGGCGAGCACTTTCCTGCTGATGATTTCTTTCATATTCATTCTCCTATGCCGATGACCTACGTTTCACACTTGAAGTACTGGATGGACCATGTTCGCTTCAAGGCCGCTAGTAGCCCTTGTCCCGGTCCACGTCGGCACCAGTCACACGTGTGGACTGCGCATTTGCACTGTTGGCAGCGTATTTTTCGCTGCCGGTCGCCGTCGTTCGTAAATTCGAGAGCGCCGATTCCTGATCCAAATAGCCCGACACAATCAGTGTGCCAGCAATCAATATCGCCGCAACCCAGGTCCACCCGACACTGGAGGCGTCCTCATCGACAAACTTCTCACTCAGGCGCATATCAAATCTGGGATCAGAAGTGGTCTGACGGTTGATGTTGACGTCGTTACAGGTAGCGAGGGTCATGATTGTCCTTTCCTGAGTTGAAGAGTTCGCGCTTGGCGGCGTCAGTGCTCCGGAAATCGCGAAGAACTTGGAGTGGAGATTGTGATGCCCGTGGCGATTGCGCCTTGTAGGCGGAAAGCGTGAATTGGCGTCAGATGGCGTTCATTTCTGTTGCGTTTCAGAGCCGCAAAAAAACCCCCGCCGAAGCGGGGGTTGACTACCGACCGGCCTGAGTGAGCACCGTCGTGCGTGCAGGCCAAGGTTCTGGCCTGCCGGACCTGTCGCTGCTGAACTCAGGGGGGGCGAGTTTGCACGCGACTGGCCTACATTTACTGCATAGCCGCACTCTCTAAACGGATATGTAGTAGATCGCTGCACCTAATGTACCAAGGGCGCTTTAGTTCGAATGTAGGAGAAAGTCGCTTTGCCAGGTAGTCTGGCGACGGGTTTGCCACGCCTGTGTCAGAAAGCAGAAAAACCATCAAATGCGCGGTGAAAAATACTCGACTTAGCCCCGGCGTATCACAGATTGCCGGCAGTCACCGTGGGCAATCTCATCGACGTGGCCGAAACGCCGAATGCCACAGACTACGCGCCCACGCGCCCACGCGCGCACGTGAGGTTGCAAACTCGACCACATTTCGAATGCTCTCTAATTGCCGCGCCGAATGTGAACACGGCGGTGACAGTTCCGATGAAGACCGCTATTGCTGCATGGGCGGCAATGGCAGTCGAACCGATATAGGCGCCGGCGAACGGTGCCAACACGGTGAATAACATCATGAACCGCGGCGCGTGCAGCTTGAATGGTGCTTGAAACCAGCAGCGTGCTCGCCTGTCGACGGGTGCAAAATCAGCATGGGCAATACCTGAAGTGCAATGGCAACCAACAATATGGATCACCTGCAGACGTGATCTGACAGTCGTCCCAAGAGCAGCAATGAGCACAATGCCGCCCGCGCATAAATGCTGAACACGACCGGGGCCGCTGAACAATCCCATTCAGCTTGGTAGAGGGCTTGCAGCGATGTTGGCGCGCTGCTACCCGCGAAAGGCGAAAGGGTGATCGGTGCGAGCACGATGAAGGTGACTTTTTACGACAACGCGAAGCGAGCGATTCGGCGGCTAATCCAGATGCGAGTCGTGGGCGTCGAAACAGTTAGCGGGTTGCGTTGGGAGTGGCTGCGGTGCAGTTCCTGCAAACTCCATTCAAGACTGACGCGAAACAGGAATTCAGAAATTATTTAAACAGACAGGTCAGTATGGCATTGCATTGTACAGACCTGTCTGTTATTGTAACGTATGAAAAACAGAACTCGCTCAAGCAGCCCCAAGTCCAGAGTCGCCCAAAGTGCGGCATTGCCGGGTGCCGAGCGGTTGTCGGCTCGCGAACGTCTGCTTGCTGCCGCCCAGGAGTTGTTTTATGAGGAAGGCATCAATACGGTCGGCATCGACCGCGTTATTGAGCGCGCGGGCGTGGCCAAGGCGTCGCTTTATGACTGTTTTGGAAGTAAGGAAGAACTGATTCGCTCCTACCTGGCTGCTCGTCAGGAAACACGTGAAGCCCGGATGAGGGCCGAACTGGCGAAATTCAAGTCGCCGCGCGAGCGTCTGCTCGGTGTATTCGATGTCATGGCGAAATTGCTTGCAGAGTCGAATTATCGCGGATGCGCGTTTGTGCGCGCGAGCGCCGAGATTCGAACCGGCAGCAGTGTGAAAACAGTTTGCGACGAGGCCCGCGCATGGCTTCACAGTCTCTTCACGGGTTTGGCTAAGGAGGTTGGCGTTGCGCAGCCTACGCGACTGGCCAAGCAACTCGTATTGCTCTACGACGGTGCCTCGGTGTCTGCGCAGATGGACCAGAACCGTGGCGCCGCTGCCGCCGCGCGTGCGATGGCAGAGGTGATTCTCGAAGCGGCCATGGCGGCGACCGTCATGACGCAAGGAAAATGACCTGACTTATCAAAACTGTATTGGATTTTTGCGGAACGCCATTCGATGCGCTTTCTAACCGCAAAATAGCTGGAAATCCGCACCAGCATTGCACTTGTCGTCTTTTAACTGAGGGAAATGTTATGCCACTAATCACACTGACCGTACGCAAGCCCAAATCTCCCGTGTTCAAGTCCGCCGTTCTTGAAGGAATACATCAGGCGTTGATTTCGTCCGGCGTCCCGAAGGAGGACCGCTTTCATCGGGTGTTGGAACTGGATGCTGAGGATTTCCGGTTTGATGTCAACTATCCCGATCTTTCGTCACCTCGCAACGATGACTACGTGCTGATTGAAATTCTGCTGTCGGTAGGACGCAGCGTCAAGATCAAGCGAAAAATACTCGCCGATTTGATGGCGAATCTGGCGAAAGACCCTGGCCTCAATCCGGAAAATGTGATGGTCGTATTCAAGGAAACACAGTGGGAGAATTGGTCGTTCGGCGGTGGGCGCCAGATACACACCTGACGCTTACCGGCATCAGC
>JBDTPE010000056.1:0-9908 GCA_039932875.1 Betaproteobacteria bacterium
AATTTATGTGGTCAATCTTCGACTGGCCACGTCGTCGCGCCCATCCGGGATAGCCGATGAGAGCAATGTTTTCTATGTCGGCAAGCGTCCTTTGCAGAAACTAAGCCATCGTGACGCTATTGCGCAGCAACAGCGCGACAGCGAGGCACTTGCCGCCATCCCCGGCGTTCAGGCAGTCTCATTCACGTCGCAGATGCCGATGTCCCGCTCTGGCAACAATAGCGGTTTCGCAATAGATCGAAAACAGGCCAAATCCACGGCCAGCGTTTCTATGTACACAAGTGCAGGGCCATTGGTGAAAACGTTGGGCCTCAAACTCGTCGAGGGTCGCGACTTCAACGCGGACGATATCCTGGAGATCGATAGCGACCTTGATGACGGTAAAAGGTTTGCCAAGGGCATCATTATCACCAAGCCAATGGCGGATCTATTTTTTCCGGGCGAAGCAACCGTTGTTGGCAAAACGGTACTGTACGGCACGGGTAACGACGCCATTGAAACACGAATTATCGGTGTGGTTGAGCGCTTGCAATCTACCGATGCATCAGCCAAAGCAAGAGGTGAATATTCGGCAATCATTCCGCATCGAGCGTCATACACGTATTCGATGTTCGCTGTCCGCACGGAGCCGGGTCAACGAGACCGAATAATGGCCGAGGCGGAAAGTGCATTGCGTAAGGCGGCACCAACGCCAATGCGGATACGTACGAAAACAGTAGACCAAGACCGCCTTGATCGCTATCGCAATGAAAAGGCGCTGGCCTGGATGCTGATGGCCGTTAGCGCCCTACTTTTGCTGGTAACGGCCAGCGGTATCGTCGGCATGACTACGTTGCGCGTTGCGCAGCGCCGCAAATTGATCGGCGTCCGTCGCGCACTGGGGGCACGACGGCGCGACATTCTGAGCTACTTCATTACCGAAAATGTGCTTATCACTAGTGGTGGCGTCGTTGCTGGCTTATTGCTTGCAGTCTTGCTCAATCAGTTACTCGTGAGCCAACTAGAAATGAGCAAGCTGCCCATTACCTATCTTGCATTTGGTGCACTGGTATTGTGGTTACTAGGCATCGTCGCCGTGTATGGGCCGGCATGGCGGGCGGCAGGTATTTCGCCTGCCATTGCGACCCGCAGTGCATAGTCGCGCGGACGCGCTCTGGCATTGCGTAAAATAGGTGGCTTGAACGCTCGCGCCCCAATGCCCACTGTTCTCGTCATTGACGACAATCGCTCGATTGCGATGGCGATGGACGTGTTGCTGTCTCTGCACGATATCCAAACGCTCTCGGCAACAACGCCCGACGAGGGCCTGGAACTTCTGGAGACGGCCACGGTAGACTTGGTCATCCAGGACATGAATTTCGCCGCAGATACAACGTCCGGGGCGGAGGGCACGGCGCTGTTCCAACGTATTCGCCAGTGTCACCCCGATCTTCCGGTGATTCTGCTAACGGCATGGACTTCTCTCGATAACGCGGTCGATTTGATCAAATCTGGTGCGGCAGATTATCTTGCCAAACCTTGGGATGACCAACGACTGATCGCCACCGTCAAAAACCTGATCGAACTCGGTCAAGCCAACATCGCGTTGCAGAGGCGCTTGCAACGCGAACGAAAGCAGAAGCGCGAGTTGGAGCAAAAATTTGACTTGCGTGGTTTGATATGGCGCGATAGCGTGACTGAGCGGGTACTGGACATGGCCTGTCACGTGGCGCGCGCTGACGTACCGGTACTCATAACCGGGCCTAATGGTGCTGGCAAAGAGCGTATCGCCGAAATAATCCAGGCCAATTCTGCGGTGCGGGCCGGCCCGTTTGTAACGCTGAACTGCGGCGCGTTGCCTGCGGAGTTGATCGAGGCGGAGCTGTTCGGCGCTGACATAGGCGCCTACACTGGCGCGACAACGGCACGGGAAGGTAAGTTTGAATCCGCAGATGGCGGTACCCTATTCCTCGATGAAATTGGCAACCTGCCACTTGCCGGGCAAGTAAAGTTACTTCGCGTATTGGAAACCGGTCGGTTTCAGCGGCTCGGCTCCAACAAGGAACGTCAAGTCAGCGTCCGCATCATCAGCGCGACCAATGCGGACCTGCCAACAATGATCAAAGCCGGGACATTTCGGCAGGATTTGCTGTATCGCTTGAACGTGATCGAAATACGTTTGCCCGCGCTTACCGAGAGACCCGACGACATCCTGCCACTTGCCGAACACTTCCTGGATGCATGCCACAGCCTGGGACAAGCAGCGATAACCGCACTGCTCGGCCACTCCTGGCCTGGTAATGTGCGCGAACTCAAAAACGTCATGCAGCGTGCATGTCTACTTGCCAAGGGTGACTCGCTGTCGGCGAGCGATCTCGGCCTGCCGATGTCACGCGGCGCTACTACACCTGTTGACTTGGAACTGGATAGAAACACGATCGAACATGCTTTAGTTCGTGCAAACGGCGTCATTTCCCAAGCCGCCGTTGAGCTTGGCCTAAGCCGGCAAGCGCTTTACCGGAGAATGGATCGCCTGGGTATCAGTCGGTCAACCACGTAGCGATGCAAACGAATCAACGCTGGCGCCTTTCCATTGCCACACGGCTCGCGGCATTCGTCAGCCTGTTGTTGGTGCTGACGATCTCAGGCGCCATGGCGCTCGCCTATCTTCTGCCGGGGTATCTTGTCATGATCGGCGTGCTAGTCCTGCTTGTTATGGTGCCGGTCGTCTTCATCGCAGTTCGTAGTCAGTTCGACCCGATGTTTGCCATGTTTCGTGCGCTCGGGGGCACGGCGGTCAGTTACCGTGACGGAGACTATTCATTCGGGTTGCACTGGCAGCGCAACGATGAAATTGGCGATCTGGTGGCCGCCCACAACGACCTCGGGAACGTGTTGCGCGACCAGCGGCTGGACTTGATCCAGCGCGAGTTGCTTCTGGATTCAATGGTCCAGAATACGCCCGTCGCCATGTTGCTAGTGGCTGATCGCGGCGCCATCGTGTTTGCAAACCTGGCGGCCAGACAATTGTTGAGTCAGGGGCGAAAACTGGAGGGCCACAGCCTGCAACAGATCGTCGCTTCGGCTGCAGATTCCCTGCGCGAGGCACTTGATCGAGGCGGCGACGGCCTGTTCAGTGTCACGCGCAATAGCAATAATGACGGGTCGGATGACGAAGACGAAATCTATCACCTTGCGCGGCGACACTTCACGCTCAATGGCAGACGACACGAGCTGCTCTTGTTGCGTCATCTCACGATTGAATTGCGGCGGCAGGAAGTTCAAACCTGGAAAAAGGTCATCCGTGTCATTAGCCACGAGCTCAACAATTCGCTTGCGCCGGTCGCCTCTCTTGCCAATTCCGGGGTGGAGTTATTGCGCCGGGGGAAGCCTGACAGGCTCATGGAGATTCTCCAAACGATCGCCGACCGCACCAGACATCTGGAACAGTTCATCACTGGGTACGCACAATTTGCCAAGCTGCCTGCCCCACGAGCGGAGTGGATCACCTGCGCAAATTTCGTCGACAGCCTGCGTTCACAAATACCGTTTACCGTAGTTGGCACGTTGCCAGAGGAAGCAGTTGGTTTCGACATCGCGCAGATGGAACAAGCGCTGCTCAACCTGTTCAAGAATGCGCATGAATCTGGGTCGGAACCAGAGCATGTTTGTCTTTCGATTCGGCGGCTGCCAGACGCGATACTCGTGGAAGTCACTGACCGGGGAAGCGGCATGAGCGAGACCGTCATGTCCAACGCGCTGGTTCCCTTTTATTCAACCAAGCGTAGCGGGACTGGCCTAGGCTTGGCCCTGGCACGTGAAATCATTGAAGCGCATGGGGGTCGGATTTCCATAAATAATCGCGAAGCCGGCGGACTCTCGGTTTCGTTAATACTCCCACTTAACAGTGCGCCAAATCCCGGTTCAAAAGGCATGCGCCCGGACTGCAGTTTCGATTAAACTTCTCGATAGCATGGCAAGTTACCGAATTACTTTGCCACCGATGTCAATCAAATCGTTATCAAAGGGAAAATAAGATGTTCAAAATTAATTCCATTTCGTTCCTGGTATTGATTGGCACTTTCACCAGTATTGCGACGGCGCAGGGCCGACCCGATCCCGCGACACTTATTGCTGCGCAGCGCGAAGCGATGACTGTATTCAAGAATATGGATGGTGTATGGCGCGGACCGGCGTGGACCGTTTTGCCGTCTGGTGAAAAACACCACATCACGCAGACAGAACGTATTGGCCCATTCCTTGATGGTTCTGTCAAAGTGATTGAAGGACGCGGTTACGGGGTCGACGGCAACGTGAGCTTTAACGCTTTTGGCACGATCTCTTTCAACCCTACGACTCGCGTATATACGCTCCATTCCTATGCCATGGGCTACGCCGGGGATTTCGTCATAACACCAACAGCGGATGGCTATGTTTGGGAAATACCAGCAGGACCCATGAAAATACGCTACACCGCTGTAATATCAGGCAACGATTTCAAGGAAGTCGGCGATCAGATTCACGCGGGCAAAGAGCCAGTACGCATTTTTGAAATGACGCTAAAGCGGGTCGGCGACACGAAATGGCCTGCTGAAGGAGCCGTGAGCCAGAAGTAGATGAGAGCGAGCCACCGCGCATGGATATGACGATTGGTGAGGTCGGAGCAGCTTGCAGACATGCGATCTTGTCCTCTCGCGGCGGCGACACGCGCCTGGGATTGGTACTAGCACAGCAGGCATATCGGCAGGCGCGCGCCATTGGTACAGACGAAGCCCTGCTGGAAGGACTGAACGCGCTCGCCATTTGTCAGGCAACGAGCGGCTGTTACATCGAAAGCGTCGCCTGTGCCATTGATGCTTTCCGTCTTGCGCGGCGGATCGGCAATCGGCTGGGCACCTTAAATGCATTGACCACGTTGATCGGTGCCTCCAATCACCTACTGGACACTGGTGGCGCGACCCTGTCCATGGTTGACCGCACCATCCTTGCCGTCACTGAACTTGACGACCTTGCGCTCGTCGTTCGGCTTCGCAATCTTCGCGGCGTAATTCTCGGCGCGCTAGGCCGATTCAGCGAGGGCACTGCCGAACTTTCGCTCGCCTTGTCGTTGAGCCAGCGTTCAGATCGGACTACCCCGGCTTCAATGATCGTTGGCAACCTCGCAAACCTGGCCGTGCGCGAGTTTAACAACGTAGAACAAGCTCAACGTGCGGCTTTGGTGAAAAACGCTGAAAGTAGAATTACTGATGCCTTGGCAATTGCACACAATGAAAAGAGTGCGGAGGCAGAAATTCGCGCATGGTTTAACAGTGGCCTTTTCAGAGCCGGACAGAATGAATTGATACTAGCACGCGATGCATTTCAGCGATCACTTGGCCTTGCGTTGCAGTTAAAGCATCTTGCGCGAGCAATTGATGCCAAGGTTGAGCTAGGCAGCGTGTTTGCACGACTGTTGCAATATGAAGAGGCAATTCATGTTTTTGAAACTGCATTTGTTGACGCCGATGCAACAAGGCCGTCCAAGCAGTTGCACGTGGCCAGCGAACAACTGGAAAAAATTTACCGCTTGCTCGGTCGCAATCGCGAAGCAACAGCGTCGGCAGAAACTGCTTTAAGGGAACGGAAAGAATATGATCGCGAGCGCGAAAATGCCGCTCGCGAACTGAGAAGTTTCTGGCTGGAGATAGGCGACTCTCTTAACACCCTGACTTGATTGGTGCATTGCGTATCGCCGCTTTGGTGATAGCAACTGGAATGCGGTCCTGAGGCCATGGCAAGCGATTCAAAACGTTGTATTCCGCCATCTCCACCTTTCAACGACACCGCTAAATTGTTGGGGAATTGTCTTGCGCAAGTTTCATTGCTGCTTTTTTCCTTGATCTTGCAACAAAATTTCCGTAGGTACCCAGAATGAACATAAGTAGGTTGAAGTGGTTCGCAATGTTGTTGATCGCATTGCTTTTTGCGCGCGCGGCAGGCGCCGCCGTGCGACACATTGCTGAAACGGATCTCTTCAGGTTTCAATGGATTGGAGACCCTCAAATTTCGCGTGATGGCGCAGAGGTCGCCTACGTTGTTGTGAGGGTCGACGAAAAGAAGGAAACCTACGAGACGTCCATCTGGAGCGTCTCTTCAGCGACTGCGCAATCCCGCCAACTAACGGCAGGCAAGCAGGATTCATCGCCGCGCTGGTCGCCTGATGGCAAGTGGTTGGCATTTCTGCGACAAGACGAAAAGGACAGCAAGGGCAAGCCGACGCCGGCACAGATATGGGTGTTGCCAATGAGCGGCGGCGAACCGCAGCAACTGACGCGCCTTCCCAAGGGCGCAGCCAGCCCGGTCTGGTCGATGGATGGCAACAGGATTGCGTTTAACAGCGGCACGAATGAACTTGATCTAGTGAAGGCAGCATGCGCTGCCAGCGAAACGCCGGATAAGCAAGCGTGCCTGCTCCCGCGTGAAACGGATGTGCAGATCGTAACGCGTGCGGCTTACCGCACCAACGGCGCCGGTTACACGGATTTCACTCGACCAAAGCACATTTGGACAGTCGCCTTCGTGCCTGGCAACGCTTCCGTTTCAGTAGCGAAGCAAGTGACTCGCGGACCGTTCAATGAGTCATCCATGGTTTGGACACGCGGCGACGAGCGGCTCTGCTACATCACTGATCTGAATCTTGAACCCTACAACCAGCCTCCTCAAAACATCATTCATTGTGTCCCTTCTGAGGGTGGGGAAGCCGTCCAAGTATTGCAATTTGCTGGTAATGTGAGTTCGCTGTCGAGCAATCCGCAGGGAACGCAGATCGCGTACTTCGGTACCGAAAGCACGCCGGTGCAATCGCACACCAAGACCAATCTCTGGGTGCTGGATCTCATGAACGGCGGCCAGCCGAGAAATCTTTCGGCAAAGTATGACTGGGAAATTGGCGGAGGCGTTATCGGCGATCAAGGCGCTCCGAGGGCTGGCGGTGATGTGAAGCCACTATGGGACGCGCGTGGTCAATTTGTCACGACCGTCGTTGCCAGAGAGGGAAGAGCCAATCTCGTGCGATTCAGCGCCGTTGACGGCGGCGTTGCCAGCGTTACCGCGGGCGATCAGGCGGTGTTAAGGTACACATCGAACGGCTCGCAGACCGCCGCACTGATTTCAACACCCACTGAGCTCAACGACCTCTTCTTGGTTGACGCTATCAACGTCGCACCCAGGCGTCTGACGACGGTAAATCAAAAGCAATTCAGTGAGCTAAATCTGACCGCGCCAAAAGAAATCTGGTTCCGCAGTTTCGATGCTCGCCGCATCCACGCGCTCGTCCAGTTGCCACCAAACTTTGATTCCGGCAAGAAATATCCGCTGATACTTAATATCCACGGTGGTCCGCATGCAGCCTACGGATTTATTTTCTTTCATGAAATACAGTGGATGGCGGCGAAGGGATATGTGGTGCTCTACCCCAATCCGCGCGGCAGTACCAGTTACGGTGAGCAATTTGCCAATGTCATCCAATATCGCTATCCGGGCGATGACTACAAGGACCTAATGTCCGGCGTCGACGAGCTGATCAAGCTTGGCTACGTTGACGAGAAACGTCTCGGCGTCACCGGTGGTAGCGGCGGCGGACTACTGACCAATTGGGCCATCGGCCATACTGACCGGTTTGCCGCAGCCGTCTCGCAACGCGATATCGCCAGTTGGGCAGATTGGTGGTATTCGGCCGATTTCACGCTGTTTCAGCCCAACTGGTTTCGTAAACCGCCATTTGACGATCCGGACGATTATCGAGCACGATCTCCCATCACCTACATAAATAAGGTGAAGACGCCGACTATGTTCATACTCGGCGACGCAGATTCACGCACCCCGCCGGAAGCCGGTGGCGATCAGATGTTTCGTGCGCTAAAGTACCGCAAGATTCCGGCCACCATGATCCGTTTTCCGGGAGAATCACACGACTTGTCCCGCGCCGGGAAACCTTGGCATCGCGTTGAGCGCTTGCAACATATCGTCAACTGGTTTGATCTTTACCTCCTAGGCAAGAAGACCAATGATTACGATTTGGTACCACCCACCGCCCCTGATTTAAGATTGGCGCCGGCAAAATAATTGCCGTAACAAGCTTGCGACAGCGAAGTGCCATTGTCGGTAGCGAACGAATAACCTGCCACGCTGAGCAAATCGGTACTTTCAGTTTGTGGAAATACCGATTGCTACATTGATCAGACACGTCCGCGCCAGCACTCTGCCTATCGACGCTCCCTCAAAACGGACTCCTGTTCCACACGGGCCGCGAGCGTCGCACTCGCGTTGAGCAACCCGACCTGGTCACTTAATATCTGGACTGCTTCATTCAAGAAAACGTCTTTGGCGTTTTTCCGCACCTTTTCGGCGGCGAGCTCACTGGAAAGCTTGCGTTCGCCCGCTTGCAGGCCATCGTCCCGCTGCGCGCTGTTGTCCCCGGAAACAATCTCCTTGCCAACTGCCGCCAAGTCTGCGTTCTGGACCTTCGCTTTTTTCGAGTCGCGCAACTTGATTCGGGCCTCCTGAAGATCGCGCTCCTTGCGACGTTCTGTTTCGTTCAATGAGATTTGGTTTTTCTGGCGCAGCAATTTCGACTCGGCGATATCTTCTTTCAAGTACTGGAAGTCCTTGTCCGTCTTAACGCGGGCATCATGCATTGCCAAAAGTACGGGGAACATTTCCTTCAAGTTGCCGAGCAGCGCATAGTTCGCCTGCTTGATCTGAACCCAGGGAAGCGCGTTGTCGAAACTGGATTCGCCGAAATTCGTGGGATCGGCAACTGCCGGAAACAGAATATCCGGTGTGACACCACGCAACTGTGTGGTGCCACCATTGATGCGAAAAAACTGCGCAACAGTCATTCTGAGGCCGCCATATTGTGGCTGACTGTTCTTGGCAATTTTGTCGAGATCAATCACACTTTGCACGGTGCCTTTGCCGAAACTTGCTTCGCCGATGATCAGGCCACGGCCATAATCCTGAATGGCGGCTGCAAAAATTTCCGAAGCCGACGCCGAGCCGCGGTTTATGAGAACGCCAAGCGGGCCATCCCAGGCGACGACGGCGCGGGCGTCTCTCTCCACGCCGATGACCCCCTTTGCATTGCGGTGCTGTACGACTGGCCCCTTGCCGATAAACAAGCCGGTGAGTTCAACGGCTTCCGCGAGCGAACCGCCGCCGTTATTGCGCAAATCAAGAAGCACACCATCTACGTGGTCCTTTTTTAATCCTTCCAGCAGACGGGCCACATCGTGAGCCGCGCTTTTGTAGTCTTGAACGCCTTTTTGTCTGGCAGCAATATCTTCGTAGAATGATGCAAGCGTTATCACGCCTACCCGGCGCGTTTGCTTCCCGTCGATAACAGTTTGGACGGATACTTTGGCGGCTTGTTCCTCCAGACTGATCGGTTTCCGTACGAGAGAAACCAGCTTGTGCCTACCGTCCGGGCCGGCGTCCACAGGCAGCACGTCCAGCTTGACCACTGTATTCGCGGGGCCGCGAATGAGTGCTACAGCGTCATCCAGACGCCAGCCGGTTACATCGATCATGACGCCGTTTTCACCTTGGGAAACACCGACGATGCGGTCGCCGATATTTATGTTTCCCGAAAGGCTTGCCGGCCCCCCGGGTACTAGCTCACGAATCGTGGAGTATTCATCCAATTCCGTAAGGACGGCGCCAATGCCGACCAGAGAAAGTTTCATCGAAATATCGAAATTCTCGGCCGCACGCGGCCCCATATAGTTGGTGTGTGGCTCGATGGCCGTTGTGAACGCATTCATGTACGCCGCAAAGGCGTCTTCGCTCTTTATGCGGCTGACGCGCTTCAAAAAATTGTCGTACCGCTTGTCCAGTATTTCGACAATGCTCGTTTCGCTTTTGCCGGCGAGCTTTAGCCGCAGCCAATCATT
>JBDTPE010000057.1:0-9876 GCA_039932875.1 Betaproteobacteria bacterium
GCGAAAGCGAGATCGCCATTGCATTGCGATTGGTGCGAGGTGCGGACGACAGCTTTGAGCAGGGTAGTCAAAGCAGTTCCAGTGTGCCCTTGCTCGGCGACGCCCTGATCGAGCAGGGCCTGGTGAAGCGCGCCGTGTTTGATTCGGCGATGCAAACTTACCGACCAGATCAGCATGGTCGTGTGGGCGATTACCTTGTGGAATCCGGTGTCATCATGCGTGACGTCATCGAGCGAGTCGTCGAACGGCAACGGATGTTACAGGCTGCCGCGGTGCAAGCATCGGCGCGGGTGGGGGCATTGGCATGAAACCCGTATGGAATGCCGCGCTGATCACTGTCGGCATGATGTCCTTGCCCATCTTGTGCGCGTCGGTCGGTGCTTCAGCGGCTACGCTCTCCACCGTTGATTCTGTGCAAGTGCCCCTCACAGGTTCGGCTTATCTGCTTGCCGACGCAGCGTACAAGGCCTATGCGCGGCGCGACTACACGCAAGCGGTCGCCAAGACCCGCGAAGCGCTGCGTCTGCGCCCCGATTCAAAACAACTTGCTTCGTTGCTCAAAAAGGCTGAGGACGCGAAAGGTACCCAGCGCGCCGGTAAGAGCACCTCGCAGAAAGCACTCCCGCCCCCGCCAACGCCCAGTCCGGCGTTCCTTGCCGCCGATGCAGCTTACAAGTCCTACGCACGCGCTGACTACGCCAATGCGACAGCTAGTGCAAAACGCGCCGTGCAACTGGCACCGAAGAATCGCGACTACAGGCTATTGCTGGTCAATAGCCTGTCTGCCGCCAAGCGCATCACGGAGGCTGAACAGGCAATTAGCGACGGTATCGCTCAGGCTGGCGATGACGGCAGACTGGCTGCGATACGCGCATCAATTCGCAACCGTGTAACCGACACACCGGCACCAATCTCCGTCGCCACTGCGACCGCGGTGCCGCGCGACGCGGCGTTCGACGCCGCGACCGCCGCATACAAAGCATTCGACGAAAAAGACTTTGTTCTGGCCGTCGGCAGTGCTCGCCAGGCTGTGACGCTGTCGCCGCAAAAGCGCGAATACCAACTGTTACTGGTCAATTCGCTGTTTCGCACTGGCGAATATGCCGAAGCTGAACGCGTTGCCGATGTTGCATTGGCTGCTGACAGTAACGATGCTGCCCTGCTTGCACAACGCGGTTTTATTCGCCAGCATCTGGACAAGGAAGCAATGGCACGAAGCGATTTCGAGGCTGCGCTGCGCGTGGGCAATCTTCCCGTAGTCACCGAGATCGGCCTGCTCGCCGATCTTGATCGCAAAGGGGAGGCGAAACGGCGCTTCGAGCGCGCACAGACTGACCGTGAATTCGCCAATGTGCTCGATGTAGATGTTGCCTATCTCGCGGTGCGCGTCGGCAAGGATGACGATGCACTCGCCGCGTTCAATCGCGCCGATGCTGCAGGCAAACTGCCTAACACCAGCTACCAGGATGCTGCCTTTGCAGCGGTTCGCGCTCTGCAGGACGATGCAGCCATCGGGTATTTCAAGCGCGCCATCGACGACACTAATCGTGGCGATGCACTCAAGCTACGCATGGAGCCTCAACTACTGTTCAATACCCGCCGCGCCGTGGCAGAGGTCTCGCGCACTTTTGGCGTCATAACCTCACTCAGCTATCGCGGCGCGGTGTCCGGTCTTGGTCCCGCTCCGGGCACTCGCAGTGCAACCGATAGTCTGCAGGCTGGCGTCGAAATATACTGGCGGCCCTTTGGTTATCGGAATGGCCGATATACCGAATTGTTCGCCCGTGCTTTTGAAACTCTATACAACAAGGGCGGTGGCGCCACCGGCGGCGACACGTTGCAGAGCGCATTGGGCATACGTCACAAACCATTTTCCCAGACCAATGTCGTGGTCTCGCTAAGCCGTGTGTTCACCCCGTCGGGACGCAACAATGACTGGCTGGCGCAGATCGGGTACTCGGGCGGCAGCGGCACCGACCTGCGTGTGGATGCGCCTTCGTGGTGGACCACCCGCGTGGCCGCCGAGGCAGGCCGCTACCTGTCTGCACGCCAGAGCTATGCGCTGGCCAATGTGGAGACAGGCAAAAGTTTTCGTATGAACAGCGAGAGCATGTGGGTGCTGTTCCCGCATCTGGCTTTGGCTGCTGATTATGATTCAACAGCAAGCGAGCAGAGTGCGTTTGGAATTGGCCCCGGTCTGAACGCACGCTACTGGTTTCGCGACGATATTTACAATGCACCGCGTTCCTATCTCGACACGACGCTGCAATACCGCTTCCGAATCGGCGGCGCGGCACGCGCCGAGGGCGTGTTCTTGAATACGACACTGTTGTATTGATGGATCGCACTGCGCACCCATACGTGAAGCGCGCGATGATGCGTGTGTTCATGCTCGTTGCTTTGACCGGCTGTGTAGTGCATCCGACTGTGATACCACCGATCGCCGGTACCGTCTGGCAGATCGACAATCAGACACTAGACCCGCGCGGCAATTGGCAACGTATGGGCGGCAACGAATTGCTGGTGCAATGGACCGCAGTGGATGGCACCGCGTTCGTCGACAACGCGATGCTGCCCGTCGCGCCACAATTGCCGGCCTGGCAGCGCATCGCAGGAGAGCCGTGGGCGCGCGACGTGATTCTCGGTCTCGCCGGGCGCTTCGACGAAAAAGCGGCCCGTGTTGACATCGTCAACCTCGCAGCGCACTCAGCGGCGCTGGCCAAACTACCGACACCGCTGAATGTGGTCGGGTGGTATTTCCCGGTCGAGATCGACCCCACCTGGGCCGAGGCGTCAGCGCTTGCGCCATTGCTGGCCACACTGCCACGACCGCTGTGGATCAGCGTCTATGACAGTGCTAACGTCGGACCGGATGTTTTGGTGCAGGGCTTGACGAAATGGTTACCTTCCGATGTTGGCGTTTTCTTTCAGGATGGCGTAGGCGTACATGCACGCACGGCCCGTACGGCGCGCCGATATGCCGATGTTATCGCCGCAAAACTTGGCAAAGACCGCGTACGTATCATCGCCGAAGCATTTCGACCACAAGTCGGCGGCGGAATGCGCGGCGCAACCATCGAGGAACTAGGCCCACAACTGGCGTACTACGAGGGCTACCGCATCTATCTGTTTGATGGTCCGCACTATGTTCCGGATACGCTGGTTGCACAGATCGTGGCAGGGCAGGTGGCGGACGCGACTGCAAGCAGATAGTCGTACGGTGCAACGCATCGCCACCCATCATCGCTTGTCTCTGTGCGGTAGCAGACAGAAAGACTCTCCGCGATCGGCGAAACTGAACGTCAGCAAACGATAAATCGACACTGCCGTTGGCGCCAAAAGCTTTACACACCATTCACTCGAAAGTCTCCTTCAACTACCTGAAACATAGTGGACCTCACCCATACCTCTCCTGCCAACGATGTGCGACGCCTTGGGCTCAAGTACTTCGCACACATCGCGTTCGGGCTCACTGTCATTGTGATGGTGGTGCTGGGCTGGGTGCTCTATGATGCGACCGTCCAGTCGCGCGAATCGACGCGCAGGGTCACGCATACGCTAGAGGAAATCCGCGCCATTGAAGAATTCAGTGACGCCATGATCTTGGCGGATTCGGCGCATCGCGGCTTCCTTTTCTCAGGCAGGACTGGATTCCTGCCCGAACGTGACAAGGCGCTAGAGAAAGTCCGCGCGGCGACTGCAAGCATCAAAAAGCTCACCATGGAAAGCGCCGACCAGCAACGCCGAATGGGACGGCTCGAGCAACTGATCGCGGAACGCGTTGCGATGATGCAAGAGGACGTTAAGCAGCGCCCGGATCAAGGCGGGGTTGTAGACATCCCAGGGGCTCGCGCAGCGTCACAGCTTGGTCGGCAGCTCACCGCGCGGATCGACGACCTGACCGGTGAAATGGAGCAGGAGGAACTGCGTTTGCTGGAAGTGCGCAGAGCGGATGAACAGCAGCGGCACGGGAGAGCACTCATTATTGTCATCGCCGCGATCGTTGTCAGCATCGTAGTCCTATTCCCTGGCTATGTCGGCTTCGTTTTTCAGGCCAGAGCTCGCGACCGCGTTGAACGCATACTCGCCGACATGGCGGGCAACCTTCCCTGTGCGATTTACCGGTGCCGCTCCGATCCGCAAGATGTCACACGCCAACGTTTCGAGTTCGTGAGCGGATCGGTCTCCCACCTTTTCGGCGTGACACGCGAATCATTGTTGGGTAATGCCGACGCGTTGTGGGCATGCGTGCATGCAGATGACAAGCCGGCGTTGATTGCGGCAATCGAATTGGCGGCGCGCACGCAGGCACCGCTGAGCCACGCATTCCGCGTTCGCAATTTGGCGGGCGAATTCCGCTGGATTTGCGATACCGCGACCGTGCGCAAAGATCCGGCCGGCAGCTTTCTTTGGAATGGCTACTGGGCTGACATCACCAAGCAGAAGTTATTGGAGAGCGAGCTGCAGCAGGCCGGTGCGGTTGCGGACACCGCCAATCGGGCCAAGAGTGTTTTCCTGGCCACCATGAGCCACGAAATTCGAACGCCGATGAACGGGGTGCTCGGTATGCTGGAGCTGCTTAGCTTGACCAAGCTCGATGCCGCCCAGCGCGCGACGCTCAATGTTGTGCGCGAATCAGGAAATTCGCTGCAACGCATCATCGACGACATTCTCGACTTTTCCAAGATCGAGGCTGGCAAGCTGGAAGTACGACCTGAAGCGGCCTCCGTCATCACAACGCTCGAGGCGGTGCGCGATGTCTACTCCGGCGTCGCCAGCAGCAAGGGACTTTTACTCAAGTGCACCATCGACCCGCGCATTCACCGGGCGCTGATGTTTGATCCGATGCGGCTGCGCCAGATCCTCAACAACCTGGTCAGCAATGCGCTCAAATTTACGGACAAGGGGCAGGTCGAAATTGACGCTCGCTTGGTCGCGCAAGCCGAACACGCAGACCAGGTGCGATTCTCGGTGAAGGATACGGGCATCGGCATTTCGCCTGACGACCAGGCGCGCCTGTTCCAGCCATTCGTGCAGGCTGCTGGCGAAGCATCGCCGCGTTTTGGTGGGACCGGCCTCGGGCTGACCATCTGCCAGCGCCTGGCAAAATTAATGGGCGGTTCGATCAATATGGTGAGCCAGCCAGGTGCGGGCACGACGGTAAGTGTCGAATTGTCCATGCCACGCGCCGATCCGCAGATGCTCGCCAATGCCGAACCCGTCACCGCGCATGATTGGTTGGTCACCACTGCCAAACAGCGTCGCTTGGCGCCGCACGTTGCTGCTGCCGAGGCTGAAGGTACGCTGGTGTTGATCGCCGACGACCATCCGACAAACCGCTCGCTCATCGAGCGGCAGGTCAACATGCTGGGCTACGCCACCGAGAGTGCAGGAGACGGCGTGGAAGCGCTGGCGAAGTGGAAGTCGGGCCGCTTCGGTATGCTGATCACCGATTGCAACATGCCCGAGATGAACGGCTACGAACTCGCGCGCAGCATCCGCGAGATCGAATTTGCAAATGACGGTAGCAAGCGCATCCCCATCGTCGCTTGCACGGCGAATGCACTTGGGAGCGAGGCGGAAGTCTGCTTTGCCGCCGGCATGGACGACTATCTGGCCAAGCCGATAGAGATGAAGAGTCTGTTGACGAAGCTCGACCGATGGCTACCGATACCGCAGATTGCTGTGTCTGTGGATCCCACGGTGCTCGCCGCAATATCCGGCGGTGACAAGGAGAAGGAACGCTCTTTCCTGGCGGACTTCCGGCGAGTGAACGATACTGACGCGGCCAATCTCAATACGGCTGCTGACAATGGCGAGTTACTGGATCTGGCAAGTGCCGCTCACCGAATCAACGGTGCGAGCAAGATGGTTGGGGCCGACGCGCTCGCTACTGCGTGCCAGCGCCTGGAGGTGGCCTGTCGCGACGGGGACTGGACGGAGATCAGGAAGGTGATGATCATCTTCAAGCGAGAGCTGGATAACGTGAATGCCTACTGCCTGGAGGCCGGATGCACATTGCCGAGCTGAGCTTTCTTGCCGTCGACGACCACCCACCGCAGCGCGCTGTGCTGCGCGACATGCTCACGAGATTGGGGGCGACCAAAGTTGCCCTTGCCACTGACGGCCTCGAGGCGCTGAACATCGTCATGGCACCAGACTCGCGGGTTGATATCATTATCAGCGACCTCGACATGCCGGGCATGGACGGCATGGAATTCATGCGCCATCTTGGACTGTCGGGATTACCGGTTTCGATCATTCTCGCCAGCGTACTGGAACGCTCACTGCTTTCCTCAGTCGTGACGATGACACGCGCCTACGGCGTGACCGTCCTCGGCGTTATCGAGAAGCCGATCACGCAGGCAAAACTGAATACGCTCATCAAGCTGCATGTGTTCACGCCGAACCCGGCAAACGCACGCACGCCAATGACACCTGTGCAGACATTTACCGTCGATGAAATCGTCGCTGGCCTGAACAACGATGAATTCGAACCCCACTTCCAGCCCAAGGTTGATCTTGAGACGGGGCATGTCACGGGTGCCGAAGCATTGGCACGCTGGCGCCATCCGACGCTGGGGATCATCATGCCTCACGCATTCATCAAGGTGCTGGAAGACAACGGTGTCATCGACAAGCTGACCTGGATCATGCTACGGAAAGCTGCGGCGTTCTGCAGCGCATGGCGCACTGCATGTGGCAAGGATGTGACTGTCTCGGTCAACCTCTCGATCATGTCGCTCGCCGACCCGCAACTTGCAGTACGTGTGACCGAACTGGTGCGCAGCGAAAACCTCGATCCACATCACATGGTGCTCGAATTGACCGAATCGGCCGCGACGACTAACGTCGGTATGGCACTGGAGAATCTCGCGCGCCTGCGCATGAAGGGCTTTGGTCTGTCGATTGACGATTACGGCACCGGCTATTCTTCGATGCAACAACTCACACGTATTTCATTCACCGAGCTCAAGATCGACCAGTCGTTTGTCACAGATGCTGCCAGACATCAGTCTGCGAAGGTGATTTTGAAGTCCAGCCTCGACATGGCATGGAAGCTGAAAATCACTTCAGTTGCTGAAGGCGTGGAGTCCCCGAAGGACTGGGATTTACTGGCCCAACTCGGCTGCAAGCAAGCGCAGGGATACCTGATCGCAAGACCGATGGACGCGGCTGCACTCCTGGATTGGAGTAAGGACACGGATGGCACGGCTTGATCAATGCGACCTCTGCAACGGCCTCGCCAGCCCGCGATTTGCAATTGCAATTACTGGTGCACCAATCCGAGCGATTTACGCTGGGAATGAACACGAATAATGGCTCCGGCTCGGATTTGACTAGGTATTTCACTACCTGAATCCGGTAGCAGTCTGTTTACGCACGCATAAATTTGAGCATGCCGTGCCGAACGTCCCATCCGCTCGACGCGAATGCCCGGCGCAGTATTGGCGGCCGACCACGCCATCAGTGACTCGGAACCATGAACGTTCCTATGATCGATGCGCGGGCGAAATGGCTAACTGCCGCCAAAATCGCGATTTACGCGAATACACCCGCCAGTAACGGCGTTCGATTATGCTTCGCTGAAAATCCAACTGCCGTTTTGAGACTGGCATGCATGGCAGCCTTGCATGTTCGCGTTCGCTCTGGCGAAAAAATGTCTACGGAGAGGTCCATTCTAAAAATTTGTGCGCTATGTGCGTTATCGAACAGACGGCCTGCGACAAGGCGACCAAGCTGGTCGCGATGCTCATCACCCCTTTTGAGCATCACTTGTGGCGCTCATTCCCTCCCTATGAGCGCATTGAGGTCTGGGCCCGGCGGCGTCCCCGTTGCCGGGCTCATTTTTATTGACCTCCGATAGCCGCACTTCGCTGACTATAATTTGCAGCGTGTCCAGGCAAAGTGCAATCCACTGGCGTCAACCGTCGGTCAGGCCTCTGGCGATGGATTCGCTTGCTGCGGGCGACTTGAGGACAAACAGGCCGAGCAGTTTCCAATCGTGCATGATCAGTCCTTGGCGGATCAACGATCTGAGTCGCCAAATTTCGGCGAGCTCTTCGCTCGATTCGGTGTAGCGTGCCAGCCAGTCTTCCAAGGAAAACGCGCCGCATTGTCCTTGATAGGCGCACAGGTTGGTTAGCATTTTGCTGTCGCCGTCGCAGTCCAGGCCAAAGTCGCATGCCGCCAGTTCCCAGGCAGCCGCGAGTGTGGTCGCGCGTACAGGTGCGCTGTCGTCGCCAAGTTGAATGTGGGATTCCCCGCGTACAAGGAAAAAGCCGACGTCACGAATCGCGTGCGGGTCGCCGCTGGCAAGCAGTCGGGTAACGACATCGAACGTGCCCGCCTTGCTCTCAGCCAGATCGCGAAACAACAATGTCCGGGCGATCGCGCGCGGATCCCCGTCGAGCGCTGCGCTGCGCAATAGCGCGAGCACGCGTTCAGGCGGAATCGATGTGCCGTCAAATGGGGCGCACGGTCGAATGCTGGTTTGAAACGCCGTTTCTCGCAGTTGCCGGTCAACGCGGTCGTGCAGTCCGGAGTCCAGCTGGCGCGCAAAGTCTTCTTGCAAATTCTTGGTCCCGCTATGCGAAAGCGCGTAGCAATCCTCCAGCGCCATAGCAATGAAATATCGAGACTCAGCATCCAGGCCATCTGCCAGCCCGACGAGTGAGGGATCGTAGTAACGGTCAGGATCGCGCAGGTTCCAGCGAGCGTGACTGGTGACAGGCAGCAATCGATTTAACGACTGCAAGCGAACGCTGGAAGTTTCAGGTGCAATGCGAATTGGCGCCGTTGTCGTGGAGCCCGCGCGGGTAAACCACAGCAGGCATTGGAGCAAAATGAGCACCGCCGCTATTTGTAACAACAGCGGTGTTCTTGCGAGTGGATCGGTTTCCATGATGCTGCGATTCATCGCGGATGCTCTCAAGTCAAAATAACCGCTGCAGGCCGATGCATCACACTGCAACGTCGACGATCAGTTGAGTTTACAACGGTCAACTCAAGATAGCTTGTTGTCCGCTGGTTTGAGATGCAGCAACAAAGCGGCCAGCGACATCCCGGCCAACACCACGCTGCCCAGCAGGAATGTGGTCTTGACGCCGACGGTTTCGGCGACCGCACCGCCGACCGCCATGCCGATACCGATTCCACTGACGATGAAGGTCGCGGACCAGGTGAAGGCTTCGGTAGCATATTTGTCCGGCGCGATGCGAGTAATAAGCAGTGTCTGCGCGGTCAACGCCGGTGCGATGAGTGTGCCCGCGAAGAAGGCAATCACAGCGAAGACAACTATCTGATCGACCCACCAGTGCAGCAAAAGCGGGACGGCCATGATGCCGATGGCGATTGCAAATTGACGCTCCAGTGGCGCCTTGGGATGTAATACGCCATAGATCGCGCCACCGACAGCACTGCCTAGCGAATTGACACCGAGCAGAATGCCAGCCAACACCGGCATACCGAGGTAGGTGGCAAACGCTGGGTAGCCGACCTCCAAAATGCCGAATGAAAACGTCAGACCGAAGGTGACAACGAAGAGCCCGACCAGTCTGGGTTCTGTCAGTGGCCCTAGTAGATGTCTTTCGATATGTGGCTCCTGGCGCCAGTATTTCAGCGCGGGCGTGAAGAGGAAAAGAACGAACGCGAAGAACGAAACGATCACCGCTAACGCGAACGCGACTCTTGCGCCGAATTCGCTGATCACCAGTGCGATCAGCGCCGGACCAATCGTGAAATTCAGTTCGATCATGATCGAATCGACCGAAAAAGCCATACGGCGATTGACCTCATCGGGAAAGCGATGGCGCCACAAGGTTCGCGTCAACACCGCGACCGGCGGCGAAAATGCGCCTGCACAGGCGGCGGCGA
>JBDTPE010000058.1:0-9874 GCA_039932875.1 Betaproteobacteria bacterium
TCAACGATAACGAACGTGCCCTTAGCTTGAAACTCTTTTCACGTAGCGACACTCACCAGGAGTGGCCGTCAAAGTCCAAGGCGTATTCGATCAAACCTGACGCAGCGGTGCAGCAGCTAAAGATCACCTGCGAGACAGGCGAGCAGATTTGCTGGGGCGCCTGGATGAAGGTGCAGACGGTATCCGGCGAAGTGCGTTCCAATGGTGAACGTGAGACGCGTACCAGCACCCAAAGCGCTGGTGCCGGCGAGCGCGGGCAGCGTAGTTGCGAGCATTGCTGCCACGTTTGCGCGGACGGGGCAGTTGCGCCCGTGACCAAACTTCGCGATCACGAACCAGGTGCGCGCTAAGCGGCGCTGATGTTGCGGCTGGTCCGGCAATGTATCCAGTGCCACGCCTCCAGCGCAATTTCAGATCGCAAACAATTGAATCGGCCCCGTCGTACCTTTCACGTTGACGCTGGGCAGCGGTGTGGTGGCAATATCGCTGCGCAATAGCAAGTTGGTATTGCCAGAAATGACAACCGGCACCGCGTAAACGCTGCCCGCAAGCTCGCACAGTTGTGAGGCGAGATTTACGTGGCTCCCAAGGGCGGTGAATCGGATTCGGCTGGCGGTACCGTAGTTACCAAGCAACGCCGATCCAGAGTTGATGCCGATCTTAAGTTGCAGTGCAGGCCGCGATTGGCTGGACCACAGCGCGTTTTGCGCTTCGATGCGGGTCACGATCTGTTTGGCACAGTTGCAAGCATTGCGGGCGTTCAAGCGGCTGTCACCGCTGTCCCACCACGCAAAAACGGCATCGCCGTTATACGAATCCAGTGTTCCCTCGTGGGCGACAATGTTTGCCGTGACGATTTCCAGATACTCGGCCATGAAGTTGCTTAGTTGGCCCGGGTCAAGTTCTTCAGCCGAAGACAGGCTCGCGATATCGACGAACATAAGCGTCACATCGCACACGTCGCCGCTCAGGTCGAATGCACGTTCGCGCGACAGAAGCACTCTGGATAGAACCTGCTCGCCCGCATAGAGTCGCAGCGCGTCCTTCAGCAGTCGAATTTCGGACCAGGGCCACATTAGCGAATTTGTTTTCGGTGCTTGCCGTTCATGGATGCGGATGGATGTTATCCACCCAGTAAACCGTCTCCGGGCTTTCAATGGCCGGGATATCGAGATTGACCACGACCGGGTCCTGGCCACTGCGCAACAGTACGCATTCCAGCGCCTCGTTTTCGTTGGCGTTGATTTCCTGATGCGGTACATACGGCGGTACATAAATGAAATCGCCTGGCCCGGCTTCCGCGACGAATTCGAGCCGGTCACCCCAGCGCATACGCGCACGGCCTTTCACCACGTAGATCACGCTTTCAACCGCGCCGTGATGATGGGCACCGGTTTTTGCATTGGGATGGATGGTGACGGTGCCCGCCCAGATTTTCTCCGCCCCTACACGTGCGAAATTCACTGCGGCCGCTCGCGACATGCCGGGCGTTTGCGCTGTATTGCTATCGAGTGAATTGGCAGGTATCACGCGTACGCCGTGCTGGCGCCACTTGACTGTTTCGTCACTGTTGACCGACATGTTTAGTTTCCATTTGTACTTGAAGGACAATAGTAACTTAGCCAGCCTGAGAGGCTATAAACAAAAGTGAGGCAGCTTTCGTAACCCAATTCTGGCTCAACGTCATCAAAGGCAGCCTGAAGGAAGAGGGTCTGACGATGGGTGACATCGTGCAAATGCGCGTCTACCGCGTCGGTGATTCGGCACAAGGCGGCAAACTTGATTTCGGCGGGAAGAACGACGCCTACAAGCTGTACTTTGGCACCAAAGCGCAGCAAAACAAGCCAGTGCGCGCCACCATTCAGGCGGCGGCGCTGGTGGTGGCCATCAAATCGATCAAATCGAAATAACGCGGGTACGCGTGTCAGGCGTTCATCGCCGGATAGTCGGTGTAGCCCTTGGCTCCCGGTACGTAGAAGGTCGCCGGATCAGGTTCCGTGAGCGCGGCACCAGAACGAAAGCGCTCAACCAGGTCAGGATTGGAGATGAATGGCCGACCGAAGGCAATCAGGTCCGCCCGCTTTTCAGCTAGCGCCTGTTCAGCGCTCGCCTGATCAAAACCGCCGGCGAGAATGAATACGCCTTTGAATGTTGCGCGCAGCTGGGCCTTGAATGCGGCAGGCACGGGAGGTGCGCCCATCGCAGAGTGATCCAGCACGTGCAGGTAAAGCAGGTCCAATGCGGAGAGCGCCGTGCATAGCTCAAGATACTGCGCTTCAAGTCCTGGAAATGCCCCGGTGCTGTTGAACACGCCGAAAGGGGAGAGGCGGATGCCGACCCGCTCTGGACCAATTGCCGCTGCCATTGCGCTGGCGCATTCCAGTGCGAAGCGATTGCGACCCGCTGACGAGCCACCATAGCCGTCGGTGCGCTTGTTCACGTTCGCGTTGAGAAACTGTTCAACCAGATAGCCGTTGGCCGCATGCAATTCAACACCGTCGAATCCGGCCTTGATCGCCAACCGACCGGCTTCTGCGTACTCCTCAACCGTCGCGGCAATGTCAGGCAACGCCATCTCGCGCGGCAAACTATGCGGCTGCATGCCGTGTTTGTCGGTGTACATTTCACCAGGGCAGGTTTCGGCTGACGGACCAACTACCTCGGCGCCGCTGGGCAAGTTTGCCAGAGCGGTAACACGCCCGGTGTGCATCAGTTGCACGAAAATCTTGCCGCCCTTTGCGCGTACCGCATCGGTGACTGCTTTCCAACCGAGCACCTGCGCTGCATTGAACAAGCCGGGAATACGCGGATAGCCCAAACCGTTGGGCGACGGCGAAGTGCCTTCGGTGATGATGAGACCAGCCGTTGCCCGCTGTCCGTAATACTCGGCCATCATTGCATTGGGCGTGTTGGCCACCACGGCGCGATTTCGCGTCATTGGCGACATCACCGTGCGGTTACGTAACTGCAATGAGGGCACGGCGAAGGCGTCGAGCAGCATGGATTTACTTTCTGAACGTTGGGCAATGCCAACGTAGGTTGCGGCGATTAGTCAAAAATCAAGCTGTGACAATCGCGACCCCGCAATCATCCGTATTCCGTCCCTAAGACTCTGCAATCCATCGCTGCAGACTCGAGTGTTGTCACAGGCACGCCTATTGTGATGACACCAAATCGCTTAACTCGACAGGAGCACCCACCATGAAGCTTCAATCCATCGTAGCCGTAGCCGTTCTTTTCTCCACCGTGTTTGTATCGGCACATGCCGCATCATTCAGCGCGGGTATCGACATTACCGATGACGTCGCCGCGGAAAAAACCGGCTTGCGCGTCTATCCAGGCGCGACGCCGGTGTTGAAGAAAAAAGGCGACAGCGAGTCGGCCAATATTCAGTTCGCGTTTGGAGACTATGGCCTGAAGGTTGTGGTGGTAAAACTGCGCTCTGCCGACGCACCGGCAACCGTGGCAGCGTTTTATCGTGGCGAACTGTCCCGTTTTGGCGAGGTGCTTGATTGCGGCAACGAGCGGGCTGCCCCGACCGCAACGACGAAAGACAGGAAATCAAAAGTACTGACGTGCGACGGCGACAAGCCGCGTAAGAGCGGCATGCTCTACAAAGTGGGTCGTCGCGACGACCAACACGTGGTCGAGATCAAGTCGGTCGCCGCCGGTAGCGAATTTTCACTGGTACACGTAAACGTGAAGAGCCCGGACTAGCGCGTTCGCATGCAAGATTCCTGCTCGATGCTACCCGCAGTCCTTCCCCATCGTGCTGACAGCCTTCATGATTTCCTCAGGACTCAAGCCTTGCACGTGCATGGCGACCGACCAAAGATGCCCGAACGGGTCTTCCAACACACCGTAACGATCCCCCCAGAACATATCTGCCAATGGCATCTTTACGGTTGCGCCCGCATCTACTGCCCGTTTGAAATACGCGTCGACATCTTCAACGAATAAATGGATGGTGACCGGTGTGCCTTTGAGCATTTTCGGCCCGATGGCACCCCATTCCGGCATCTCATCGACCAGCATGATGGCGGAATCGCCGATACGAATCTGTGCATGTATCAGCTTTCCGTTGGGACCGGGCACGCGCATCACGTCCTCGGCGCCGAAGGCCTTCTTGTAGAACTCGATCGCCTCGGCAGCGCCGGCACAAACGAGGTGCGGTGTCACCGTACGCATGCCATCTGGAATTGGCTTTACTTTTGGCTGGGTCATCTTGTTGTCTCCTGTTGAGTTTCTGAAGTCGAGTTTCGGTCAGTTTTGAATTCCGCTCAATTCAAAGACGAACGACACGAATCAAAATCGACAAGATTTGTTGAAAATTCTCGCGATTGAATTCTATTCGCCGTTGGCATGGCGAGTTTCACGAGAAATTGGAAACGGATGAAGGGCCTTGATTGGTGCGCCTTTCGACGCAAAAGCGCGCCACGGGCCGCGTCAATGCTGGGTCTGTCTCTCGGGCTCAAGAAATTTCAGCGCAAACTCCTCCGCCGGCAACGGGCGCGAAATCAAATAGCCCTGAGCCTCTTCGCATTGGTTGCTGGTCAGAAAGGTCAGTTGCTCAGGTGTTTCGAGCCCTTCCGCAATCACCCGCAGGCCAAGGTTTTTCGCCAAGCCGATGATGGCCTGGACAATGGCGGCGTCGTCACGGTCGATGACCACGCCGCGGACGAACGAGCCATCAATCTTCAATGCATCGATCGGCAGGCGTTTCAACTGCGTGAGGCTGGAATAGCCTTTGCCGAAGTCATCGATTGCAGCGCGCACGCCGTGGTCGCGGAGCATATCCAGCGAAACAGTCGCCAGTAGCGGGTCGCTGACCACCGCCGTTTCGGTAACCTCCACCATCAGGGCGCTTCCAGGCAGGTCATATTTCTTGAGTTCGTCGAGAATTTCCTGTGCAAGCTCACGGCGCTTGAGCTGGACCGCCGACAGATTGATGGCGATTGGCGGCACGTCCTTGAAGCGCTTGCGCCATTCGGCAATCTGTCTACACACATCGCCGACGACCCATGCGCCGAGCTCATTGATGAGGCCGGATTCTTCAGTCAACGGGATGAAATCGTCCGGCGGCACCAGCCCGCGCACCGGGTGGCGCCAGCGTAGCAGCGCTTCCGCGCCGGTGATACGTTTGGTGAAGAGATTTTGCTTGGGCTGGTAATGCAGTTCAAATTGTGCGAACTGAATGGCACGATGCAATTCGCTTTCCAGCGACAGACGCATCGGCGCGTCTTGCGCGAGGATGGCGGAATAGAACTGCACGCTATTACGGCCGGCATCCTTGGCGCGGTACATCGCCCAGTCTGTATTCTTGATCAAGTCAATTTCACTGCTGGCGTCCTGGGGGAAAAGCGAGACGCCGATGCTCGCCGTGACAAACATTTCCTGGTTCGACAGCCGGAACGGGCGCAGCAGCAGCCGGCGCAATTGTTCGGCCACGCGTTCACCGCGGGTGTCGTCGCCTTCCAAATTCACCAGCAGCATGAATTCGTCGCCTCCGGCGCGGGCGATGAAATCGTTGGGGCCGACGGCTTCGGCCAGCCGCATGGCGACTTCCTGCAGCAGCATGTCACCGGTGCTGTGGCCCAGGCTTTCATTGACATACTTGAAACGATCCAGGTCCAGCAGTACGACCGCCAGCGATTGATCCAGGCGTCGGGCACGGGCGATTTCAGCCTTTAGTCGCTCCTGAAACTGCGTGCGATTGGCCAGTCCGGTCAGCACATCGTGATTGGCGACGTATTGCAGGTGCTGTTCAGCCGATACCCGTGCCGATACGTCCTGAATCAATAGAAGATACGAGCTCACTTTGCCGGAATCGCGAAGCACCGAGCCGAACCAGTCCGTGTGCAGAGAAACACCGTCTTTGCGAACGCTGCGCCACGCCACGGTGAAGCGGTCGGCAGCGCCTAGATTGAGCCGCTGCAGTTCCTGCGCAAATCGAACGCGACCATCTTCGTCAAACAGATTCAGCTCCTCGAGGGTGCGACCAACAGCACTGCGCTCGCGCCAGCCAAAAATTTCCTCCGAGCGACCGGTCCACTGTGAAACTCGCAAGTCGGCATCAAGCTGAATGACCGCCAGCGGCGTATTGGCCAGATGCGAGGTCAGCGTATTGCGTACACGATTGAGCGCTTCGTTGCCCTCCACGCGTTTGGTCACATCCGCAAAGACTGAAATCAAGCCATCGCGAATAGTTTCGCCGTCATCAAACGGCGCCATCGTGACGTCGATCCAGCGTACCTGTCCGGCGACTTCCTCGCGGCGGCGAAACTGTACGATTTCGCCATTTCGCACGCGCCGGCCGTGCACTATCAATTCCTCGAAAACATTGCCGCCAATAATCTCGGCAACATGCCGCCCGATAACGGCGTCCCGACGCATGTTGAACCAGTTCCGCAGGGCCAAATTGGCGAACCGGATTCGATCGTCGCCGTCCTGTACCGACACGGCCAGCGGTAAGTGGTCTGTGATCAACTCAAGTTGTCGCTCTGTGGTCTTGCGGCTTAGCTCGGCGAGCTTCTGGGTGTGAACGTCGTAGCCAAAAACGAAGTTGCCGACCGTCTGGCCGTGTTCATCGGCATGCGGCACCACTTCAACCTGTATCCAGCGCTCGCCGCGTCCCAGGTATTGTGCATGGCGCTCATAATTCACGCGCTCGCCGGACATGAGCCGAGGCGTTAGCTCATCCCAAATCTTGTCCAGCGCCGGTCCGACAACAGCGGCCACCGTCCGTCCGATGACTTCCTCGCGCGACAAGCCAACCCAATTGCAATACGTCTTGTTAACGAAGCGGTAGGTTCGGTCGGTATAAACATAGGCCATCGGATGCGGAAATTCATCGGCAATTTGCTGCAGTAGCGCTTCCGAATCCTTGGCGAGTCGCTCGGTTTGTACCTGTTCGTGAATATCAAAGGACTCGACATGGACCACCAGTTTGGCATCAACCGGATCGAGAATGCATAGCGCCATCAACATGTGCCAGCGGTTGCCATTGACGGTAACTAGCCGGCTTCGACCGCGAAATTCCCCGGCTGTAATGACGTTGTTACGTATGCGTTCGCCTTCTTCGCGGTCGGCAAACAAATTAAGGTAGCGATCACCTTCGACTTCAAGGATTGCGTCGAATTCACGGACAAAGGCGGTGTTGCGCTCGAGCAAACGCCCATCCAGTGCGTAGAGTGAAAAACAGCCAATTGACCGCCGCGCAGCTTCCAGCATGCGCAAACTTTCAGGGCAAACCGAATCGCCAATATCGCGCGCATCAAAAAACAAGTGGCGCTGCGAATCTGGTCCCTGCCAGCCGTGCACGTCGGCTAGCATCGTGACCGGTTTGCCGTGCGGCATTGACGTCCACTGTGTCTTTACCGCCTGTCCGGCGAATACGCGTTGGTAATAGATTGCCAAGCGTGCACGCGCAGTCTCGGAACGGGGCGAAAAATCACGGGCATAGAGTTCTTCGAAGTTTTCCGACCCCAGCAACTTCAGCGCCGCCGCATTTGCCCACACCAATCGGGAGCGCTGGATGTCCTGCACCCAACAGGCGTTGGGCGAATCAGCGTAGCGACTGAGATCGACTTCGGTGAGGATCATTTTTCGTGCGTGGAGCAATTATTGGCGCGCATCGAGCTTGCCTCCATCATCTGCTACTCCGGGTACTTAGGCAACAACAACTGGAAGTTGGCATACTGCGGTTGTTTGTGAACTTGTCCGGGTGAGATACTCACGCTAACGCAGTCTAGAATTGTGATTTCCACGTCACCCGCGCCCAGCGTATTTAATTCGATTCGAAATCCAAACCGGCAATAGCGCCATCGCCAAGAGTGTTCCCTTGAATCAACTGAAGCCAGATACTGAAACAATACTCGTCGCCGTACGCGAAAAACTCACGGAACAGTTCGCTACCGAATTGTTGGCGCGCATGCCGTCGGTGGCAGAAATGTTGGAGATGCAGGCCGACCAGTCCCGGGAAAAGGAGGTTCGAGATCGCTTGCGTGCTGCAGCGTCTGACTTGAAATCGATGGAGGGAAGTCTTCAAAATGGCATGACGAGTTCAGTGCGGCGCCAGTTCGACAGCAAGGTTGCACCAGGCAAACGAGATACCTCCGGCACATTGACCCTGGATACGCTCGAGCTGGTGAACACGGCGCAAATGGACGAAGAAATCGCCATTGGCAAGGTATCGATCAGACTCAAAGAACAGGTGAATTTCGAGTTCTTTTCATTGTCCAGACGTATCTGTCACCTGCTGGATATCGAGAGCATAGTGGACCGCGACAATCCGGTATTCCCCATTATATTTGCCCACGCGCTGATGGATGGCCTACGTCATTGTGGTTTTCAACCAGGTCAACGTCTGGCCTTGTTCGAAGCGTTCGGGCCTGCCTTGATTGAGTGCATGTCCGCAACCTATCAACTTGCGAATGACTATTTGGTCCAACAAGGCATACTCATTGAGATCAAGGAGAGCTATGGCAGGGCAATACTCCGCAAATCCGCTGAAGTACAGTCCGGGTCTGCCATGCCGTCGGCTGCTGCGATAGCCAATTTTTCGTCGGGCAATGCTGTCGCTGGTACCGCAGGCGCGAATGACGAACTGATCACGTTGCTGCATCAAGTACTGCAAATCGATCAAACACCAATCGCCGAGAGAGGCGCTGCGTTGCGTCAGGCTCTTGGAACCATCGACTCGGCGAGAGGTGCAACGGGCATCGTTGGGACCAACCGCAGCGATACGTTACAACTCAATCTGCGTAATCAAATCGGCCTCGCTTTAGGGGCGCAGGCCCACTTTTTTTTGCCGGTGCCTGGCAACGCTGATAGCGAAACAGCCGTTGCAGCCCTGCCGGATGACGCGATCCCTTCAATTGCCCAGCCACCGGCAACCGAGGGCTTTTCGGTTGAAGGTCTGGATCTGGCCAAGTTGATGATCACAAGCATCATCATCGCTGCCCTAAATAGGCTGCTGGCCGCGCCGCCGATTCGTGAGCATGTAGGCGTACTGTTGCTGAAACTGCAAACACCCCTGATCAATGCCGCCATCGCCGCGCCGCAGCTGCTCTCTGACACAACCCATCCGGCGCGACAAGCCGTAGACCGGCTGTGCGAATTTGCCATCGCGCAACCTGAGCTTTTGCGGCCCGGTACCACCTCGTATGAATCGCTCGCGGCCATCATCGACGGTCTGCCGGTGGAATACGATGCAGCCGCTTTTGCCTCGGTCGCCGACAAGATCGACAGGTTGTTTGCCTTTCACGAAGACACCAATGCCGAACAGGACCCGAAAGCAACCATGCTGGTGGAGATTGAACTGGTCGAAAGCGCGATCAATTCCGCAACGCATGCGATCGAATCGAGGCTCAACCAAGGGTTAGACGATGCAAAATTCGTCTGCAATTTCGTCAGGGTGGTCTGGAAAGAAGTATTGTTCGGTGACATGCTCAACGGTGGTGCAAACGGTGACTTGTGGCGCCGCGATATCGGCACGCTTGACTCGCTGCTACGCTCGGTCCGCGCGCAGGAGTCGTCCGAAGAGCGCGCCGAGTTGTTGCGCAATTTGCCACTGTTACAGGGCCGTCTGGACGAAGGAGCCAAGAGCGTGGGGGCCGATCCGGCCTACGTTGAAACGTTCCTCGCGCAGTTGCTCGCCACACATGCGAAGAGCCTGAGCGGCACGTTGCGCGGCGTGGATGTTCTCGCCCGCACCGACCGATTTGCGGCAACCGGTTTCGGCTCAAACGATCAGCTCAAGACCACGAGCAATTTTTCCGCAATGCCGCATCTGATTCGAGGCCGATGGGTGGAGTTCAGCGATGAGGCGTCCGGCAAACGCCGCCGCGCGCGACTGAATTGGATGAGTCCCATC
>JBDTPE010000059.1:0-9872 GCA_039932875.1 Betaproteobacteria bacterium
AGATCAAGCGCATGTTTACGCCCGAGTTTCGCAATCGCCTCGATGCCACCATCTCTTTCGCGCCGCTGGACGAAAAAATTATTCTTCAGGTGGTCGATAAGTTCCTGATGCAGCTCGAAGCGCAACTCACCGAGAAGAAGGTCGATGTGACCTACACGGAAGCATTGAAAAAATATCTCGCCAAGAACGGCTTCGATCCACTGATGGGCGCAAGGCCGATGGCGCGCCTTATTCAGGATACGATCCGCCGAGCGCTGGCTGATGAACTGCTTTTTGGACGATTAGCCAACGGCGGCAAAGTGACAATCGATGTCGACGCAGAAGGAAAGGTGAAGCTTGATATCAGCCAGGAAAAAGAGGCTGCGGCAGTTCAGGAAACCTGATCGCCGATTCAAATTCGAGCATCGAGTCTCTCAGAGCCACACCCCTAGCGGTGTGGCTTTTTTCTTGCTGCTGTTGGCTTGCAGCGCGATAACCGACGTATGATCAGTATCCCGTTACTTGCGCTATGCTTTCGGTCACACTGCAATTGTGGGCGAACGCCTTCGACGTAGTCACAAGGAGAGTTGGATGAAAATTTGCATGCGCAATCTCTTGTTGCCGTCGTTTCTGGCGGTCACGGGCTCAATGAGCATTCAATCGATCGCTCAGTCGTCGGTATCACATACCGCGGCGGCACCGATACCATTCGCCGCCGCAAACATTACCCCGCTTGGCTCGCGCGCAATGGCTGCAAACTGCGCCGCCTGCCACGGCACCGATGGCCACAGCGTTGGCGGGGCGGTTCCGGGACTGGCGGGTGCAAATGGGGATTATTTTATTGCGCAGATGAAAGCATTCAAGGACGGCAAGCGCGAAGCGACAGTCATGCAACAGCTTTCAAAAGGCTATTCGGATGTCGAAGTCGCAGCGCTGGCGGAATATTTTGCCAAGCAGAAAAAATAATTGTGTCGACGAACTGTGGAGAACGACATGAACGTCTGCCGTAGAGATTTCTTGAAGGCGACCGGTGCAACGGGTGCTGTCGTGAGTTTGGCGACGATCAGCGGCTGCGCGACCGTTGGCGGCAGCCGCGGCCCCAAGGTGGTTATCGTCGGTGGCGGTTACGGCGGCGCGACGGCGGCCAAATACCTTCGCATGTGGGGCCCGAATATTGACGTAACCCTTATCGAGCGAAACGCGGATTTCATTTCCTGTCCGCTTTCCAATCTGGTGCTGGGTGGCTCAAAGACCATGCAGGACATTACCGTCAGCTACGATGCGCTGCAAAAAAAATACGGCGTGAAAGTCGTGCGAGGCGAAGCCAGCGCCGTTGATGTCGAAAAGAAACTGGTGCGCATGGCCAACGGCGACGCATTTCCATTTGATCGCGTGATCCTGTCGCCGGGAGTCGACTTTATGTTTGAGCTGGTGCCCGCGTTGAACAATGCGGGCGCGCAGGAAAAAATCCTGCATGCCTGGAAAGCCGGTCCGCAAACACTTGCACTGCGCAAACAGCTTGAAACGATGAAAGATGGTGGCGTATTCGCGATCTCCATTCCTGAAGTTCCTTTTCGCTGCCCGCCCGGCCCTTACGAGCGCGCCTGCCAGGTGGCGGCATATTTCAAGCAATCAAAGCCGAAATCGAAAGTGCTCATTCTTGACGCGAATATGGACGTCACGTCCAAGCCGGGTTTGTTCAAGAAAGCTTGGGCTGAACTGTATCCAGGCATGGTCGAATATCGCGGCAGTTCCAAGTTGATGGATGTGGATGTCGCCAGCAATATCGCCAAGCTGGAGTTTGGTGATGTCAAAGCCGATGTCTTGAACGTGCTACCACCGATGAAAGCCGGCGCGATCGCCAATTCGTTTATCACAGCAAACAAACGCTGGTGCGAAATCAACTGGATAACTTACGAAGCCAAGAACGCGCCGAACGTACATTTGCTTGGTGATGCGCTGCAGATTGCGCCGGCCATGCCGAAATCCGGCCATATGGCAAATGGACACGGCAAGGCTTGCGCTGCGGCCGTAGTTTCGTTACTGACGGGCGAGGCACCAAATGCCAGTCCGACGCTGACGAACACTTGTTACAGTTTTATCTCAGCGGACAAGGCAATACATGTCGCGTCGGTCCACAAATACGACGAGGCTGAAAGAACCATGAAAGCGGTACCCGGTGCTGGTGGCATATCAGGTCATGCCAATGAGTTGGAGGGGCAGTACGCAATGGCATGGGCGAAGAATATCTGGGCTGATATGCTGGCATAGACGGTGAGGCAAATCTGCGATTTCAACAACCTTTATAGCAATGGGCGACCTGCAGGGCGAAATGCCGCCAGAAGCCGCGCCACAACTAGAGTTTTGGTGTGACCTGGAGCCAGTTTGTATCGAATGCATTGTTGGTAAGTGAGGTAAGGACATGATCCCGCCACGCACCGTCGATAAACAAGTAGTCGCGCGCATACCCTTCGATGCGAAATCCAAGTTTGGCCAGTAGCTGCCCGCTTCGCGTATTTTCAGGCCGGTAGTTGGCCGCGATCCGGTGTAATTTCTGTTCGTCGAACATGTAGCGATTAGTCGCTCGCAGCGCTTCTGCCATTAGTCCCTGACCTTCACACGCATTGTCGATTTGGTAGCCCAACACGCAGGCGCAAAATGCGCCGCGCGACATTTGCGAGTAACCGATGCTGCCGATGATTCGCTCGGGACGTTCACGCGTTGCGATCCAGAACCGCACCGCGCTGCGGGCTTCGAATGCCAGCGCGCAATTGACCACCACCTCCTGCCAATGGGTCAGCGTGTACAAGCCCTCCGGCGCAGGGGGATTCCAAGTCTTCAGATGATCGCGATTGCGTACAGCGAAATCGAGCATCGCAGCCGCCTGATCAAGGCATGGCCGCGCAATCGTCAATCGCTCGGTAGAAAGCGTCAACGTGTGCACGTTGCCACGCTGAGCCTCAGTCTGATTCGCGCAAGAATCGAACGTGCGAAATCAGTCCAGATGCCTTATCGACGTGATAGATAACCACCGCATGGCGCATGTCCGGCACGCGTCCGGTGATGCGCTCTTCGTCGATGACGTAATCGCCGATACAAATGCGCGAGGCGATTTCGCAATGCAGGTTTGGGGAGCTCGCAAACAGCGTCTGGTAGCGCGGACGCATTTCGGCGTGGCCAGTCAAAAGCCGTGCGCCTGTGCCGTCCTCGATCACGCAGTCGGGTGTGTAGCAGACCATGAAGGCTTCAACATCGTGGGCGTTATAAGCCGCGAGTTGGGCGTCGACTGGGGTAATATTTTGATTTGACATACGCAGACTCCACTTTTATCCAGCAAACACGCTCCAGCCCTGCGCAAAATTCTCCATCGGTGAGCGTTTGAATCCAGACTTCGCAAACTGATGCCACCGGCCAACGATAAACGCCATCACCGCGTTGGCATAGGCAGCGGCATCCAGAGTCGTATGCAATGCACCATCGGTGGCCGCCGTGCGCGCACTTTGCCGCAGGCTTGCTTCCAGGCGATCATGAAGCTGATTCATGCGCAGTTGCAGGCGTTCATCTTCGTTGACCAGCGCGTCGCCGATCAGTACCCGCGTCATACCCGGATTTTTCTGTGCAAAACTGAGCAGCATCGATACGGTAGCCTCGACCTGCTTCATGCCAATGGGCTCTTCGGTCTGAATCTTGTTGACGAGAGAAAAGACTGTCTCCTCAATAAACTCAATCAGGCCCTCAAACATTTGCGCCTTGCTCGCAAAGTGACGATAAAGCGCTGCTTCAGAGACATCGAGCTTGGACGCAAGCAACGCAGTGGTGATCTTTTCACCCTTCGGATTCTCAAGCATATGCGCGAGTGTCTGCAGGATTTCCTTGCGGCGTTCGCCGGGTACTCTTTTTGCCATACATCCCCCTGATATTTTTTGCGTGCTGCTCTAACTGTTACTTGCGCCCACCGAATATCGATCCGAGCACGCCACGAATGATGCGCCGCCCCGCTTCTGATGCCATCGCTCGCGCCGCACTCTTCATGGCGGCTTCGACGACGCCTTCACGTCTTGAAGCGCCAGCGCCCTGCCCCGGCAGCCCCAGTTTGCCGAGGATGCCACCCAGGCCGCCACTCTCTGCCGTTGGTGTCGGCGTGGCATCGGTGCCATGTCGCGCCTTCAGCTTTTCGAAGGCTGATTCGCGATCCACCATTTTTTCATACTGCCCCGAAACCAGCGAGTTCGCGAGCAACACCTGTCTTTGCTCCAGCGTAATCGGGCCAATCTGCGACTGCGGCGGGCAAATCCAGGCACGCTCGACGATGCTGGGCCGGCCCTTCTCATCGAGTAATGACACCAGCGCCTCACCGACACCGAGTTCGGTAATGACATCCGCCACGTTCAATTTCGGGTTTTCGCGAAACGTCTCGGCTGCCGCTTTTACCGCTTTCTGGTCTCGCGGCGTGTAGGCACGCAAGGCGTGTTGCACGCGATTTCCCAATTGTCCCAACACAGTATCGGGAATGTCTAGCGGGTTTTGCGTCACAAAATATACGCCGACACCTTTTGAGCGTACCAGCCTGACTACCTGTTCGATTTTCTCAAGTAGTTCCTTGGGTGCTTCATTGAACAGCAGGTGTGCCTCATCGAAAAAGAACACCAGCTTTGGCTTCTCGAGGTCACCGACTTCGGGCAAGGTTTCGAAAATCTCGGACAACATCCACAACAGAAAAGTCGAATACAGACGCGGGCTCGACAGCAATTTGTCTGCCGCCAGAATATTGATAATGCCGCGGCCATTTTCGGTTTGCAGCAGATCATCCAGCGCCAGCGCAGGCTCACCGAAAAATTTATCGCCGCCTTGTTGTTCAAGCGTCAGCAAACCACGCTGGATCGCACCCACACTCGCCGCCGAAATATTGCCGTAGGTCGTGGTGAACTGGCTGGCGTTCTCGCCCATCCATGCGAGCAAGGCACGCAAATCCTTGAGATCAAGCAGCAGCAGTCCATTGTCATCGGCTATTTTGAATGCGATAGACAACACACCAGTCTGGGTGTCATTCAGATTAAAAATACGCGCCACCAGTACCGGGCCCATTTCGGAAATCGTCGCCCGAACAGGGTGGCCCTGTTCGCCGAATACGTCCCAGAGCGTCACCGGACAGGCGGTGGCGGTGTATTCGAGTTTCAGCAGCTTTACCCGTTCTTCCACTTTGGCGTTTGGCTTGCCAGGCTGCGAAATGCCGGTCAGATCGCCTTTTACATCGGCCATGAAAACCGGCACGCCAATAGCCGAAAAATGTTCGGCCAACACCTGCAGTGTGACGGTTTTACCGGTACCCGTCGCGCCGGCAACTAGCCCGTGGCGGTTGCCCATTGCCGGCAGGAGCATGAGCTCTGTCAGTGATATATCGGCGGTTTTGGCGATGAGCAATGGGTCTGGCATAGTCTTGAAAATGACGAAGCACTTAGGCGGAAACGTAAGTGAATGTTAACATTACGAATTGAAATTTGTTGGGTCTGCGTGTCGACTCGATCAGTAAACCAGGCAAAGGCCAGCGAGCCAGTCGAGCGCACAGCGCACTCGTAAGCGATTGGCCGCAACAGCTAGAAAGTAGAAGGTCGCAATGGCGGGACATAGCAAGTGGGCAAACATCCAGCATCGCAAGGGCCGTCAGGACGCCAAGCGCGGCAAGGTTTTTACGCGTCTCATCAAGGAAATTACCGTCGCCTCACGCATGGGCGGTGCCGAATCCGGTGCCAATCCGCGCCTGCGGCTGGCGATGGATAAAGCCTTTGAGAACAATATGCCCAAAGACACCGTCGAACGCGCGATCAAGCGCGGCGCGGGTGAACTTGAGGGCGTCAACTACGAAGAGATTCGTTACGAGGGTTACGGAATCGGCGGTGCAGCCGTGATGGTCGATTGCATGACCGATAACCGTGTGCGTACCGTCGCCGAAGTGCGGCACGCGTTTTCCAAGTACGGCGGCAACATGGGTACCGATGGCTCGGTCGCCTTCCTGTTCAAGCATTGCGGCACATTGCTGTTTGCACCCGGCACCAGTGAGGAAAAGCTCATGGAAGCCGCACTGGAGTCCGGCGCCGAGGATGTGGTCAGCAATGATGACGGTTCGTTCGAGGTGGTTACCGGCCCATACGAATTCTCGACCGTGAAAGCGGCGCTGGAAAAAGCCGGGTTCAAAGCGGAATACGGCGAGGTCACCATGAAAGCAACCACAGAAGCCGTGTTGACGGGTGACGACGCGGTGAAAATGCAAAAGCTGCTCGATGCCATTGAAGCGCTGGATGACGTGCAGGATGTTTACACTTCTGCCGTCATGGATGAGGCCTGAATGTCGATCCTGATTACCACCACCTCGAACATCGAAGGCAAGCGCATCGTGCGCTACCTGGGGTTGGTCACTGGTGAAGCCAGCGCTGAAGTACAGCTTGTATCCGAAAAACCGGTGACCGGCTTTGCCGACACCTATCACAAGGCAGTCCCCTCGGTGCGTGATAACGCCTTGCGCGGTGCGATGCAGGGTGCAGAGCAGGTGGGCGCCAACGCCATTGTCGGCGCGCGCATCGACTACATCATTCACGGCAGCGGCCGCGGGATGGTCATGGTGTCTGTCTCAGGCACGGCGGTGGTGACCGAGGATCTTTAATGGATGCAATCGCGAAAGCGCGTTTGCTGACCATACCAGCGCAAATCGACACCGAGCGGATGGTTTTGCGCGCTGCCCGTGTCGGAGATGGACCACAGGCGTTTGCGGCAGCGCTGGAAACATTCAATGAACTCGCCCCATGGATGCCGTGGGTACACCCGGAACCCAAACTCGTAGGGTCTGAAAAGTTTCACCAGCAGGCGCAACTCAAATGGACAACGCGCGAGATGCTCGATTTCCAGTGGATCGATAAACGAACTGGCGAATTGATCGGTAAAGGCGGATTTCACACCATCAATTGGGACATCCCGAAATTTGAAATCGGCTACTGGGTGAGGACGTCCATGGCCGGTCGTGGCTACTGCACGGAAGCGGTCAACGCGCTGGTGATGTTTTCCACAGCGCATTTGGGCGCGAAGCGTCTGGAAATTTGCAGCGATCCGCGCAACACGCGCAGTCGGCGAATCGCTGAGCGCTGTGGGTTTACGTTGGAAGGCATACTGCGGCGCAATATGCGCGACCCCTACGGCAGCCTGCGCGACTCGTGCATGTACGCCAAGGTCTTTGAGTGAAAATCCTCGGCCTCGACCCGGGGCTGCGCGTGACCGGCTACGGCGTGATCGAAAAATCCGGCTCAACACTGACTTATGTCACTAGCGGCTGCATCAAATCGCCCACCGGAGAATTACCGGACCGACTGAAGAACATCCTAATTTCGGTGCAAGAGGTGATCTCGCGCTATGTACCCGCTGAGGTGGCCGTCGAAAAAGTTTTCGTCAACGTGAATCCGCAATCGACTCTGTTGCTCGGCCAGGCACGCGGCGCTGCGATCTGCGCGGCAGTGGCACAGAATCTGCCGGTTTCCGAATACACTGCACTTCAGGTCAAACAGGCGGTGGTCGGCAATGGCCATGCAACGAAAGAGCAGGTGCAGGAAATGGTAAAGCGACTGTTGAAACTGTCAGGTTATCCCAGCGCAGACGCGGCTGATGCACTCGCCTGCGCCATCTGCCACGCCCACGGCGGCGTACTGGCAGGCATGAGCACGCGAGGGTATCGGGTCAAGGGCGGGAGGTTGGTGAAATGAGCGAAGAAATTGTGGTCGTCGGCCCGACTGCCCAGCGTGACGAAGTGCGGAGCATCGTTGCAAGGGCTCGCAAGCTGCGACGTAATTCAACGGATGTTGAGCGGAAACTCTGGCATCGAATTCGTGACAAACAAATCGAAGAATTTCGCTTCCGCCGTCAGCGACCGATTGGAAAATATATTGTTGATTTCATTTGTTTGGAGGCCAAGCTGATTGTTGAGTTGGATGGTGGACAGCATGCTGAAGATGTTGCATATGATCAAAAGAGAACTGCGTTTCTTGAATCGCTGGGTTATAGGGTTCTGAGGTTTTGGAATAACGACGTGATTGAGAATATGGATGGAGTGTTACAGCGGCTGCACGAGAATTTGCTTCGAACTCGCGCTAACCCCACCCTAGCCCTCCCCTTAGCAGGGGAGGGAACTGGCCGCGCGAACACAGAAGTCGTCGCAGGGACTCCTTCCCCCGCCCAGCGGGGGAAGGGTGGGATGGGGGTGCGACAGCAGAACACCAGAAACAAAAATGCCGCAAAGGACAAGAAATGATCGGTCGATTATCCGGCCTCCTGCTCGAAAAAAACCCCCCGCAGGTCTTGCTCGACGTGGGCGGCGTCGGTTACGAAGTCGCCGTACCGATGAGCACTTTTTACAATTTGCCAAAAATCGGCGAGAAAGTAAGCTTGTTCACACAGCTGATCGTTCGCGAAGATGCCCATCTGCTCTATGGCTTCGGTACCGAATCCGAGCGCGCCACGTTTAAGCAACTGATAAAGGTGAGCGGCGTCGGCCCTAAAGTAGGCCTGGCGGTGCTGTCCGGCATGAGCGTCAACGACCTGGCTGAGGCGGTCGCCACACAGGAGAGCGGGCGGCTCACTAAGGTGCCGGGCATCGGCAAGAAAACAGCTGAGCGTCTGCTTCTTGAACTCAAAGACAAACTAACCGTGGACGTGCGCATCGTCGTCGGTGGTGCACCGGCAATTCCGTCGTCCGCATCAGATATCCTGAACGCGCTGGAATCGCTGGGCTACAACGAAAAAGAGGCCCTGTACGCCATCAAACAGTTGTCCAATGACGTAACGGTATCGGACGGCATTCGCCAGGCGCTTAAGTTGCTTTCAAAATCCTGATTTGGGGCGTCCCTCGCGTAAAATGTGCCAATGATCGAAGAAGACCGACTTATCTCCGGCGGCAAGGCCTCTGTGCACGAAGAAGCGCAAGAGCGCGCGCTACGCCCGAAGCTCTTGCAAGAGTATGTCGGACAGCAAAAGATTCGCGATCAGCTCTCCATTTTTATCGAAGCCGCACGCAGCCGCAAAGAGCCGCTGGATCATACCTTGCTGTTCGGCCCACCCGGTTTGGGCAAGACCACGCTGGCGCACATCATCGCCAGAGAAATGGGCGTGAATCTGAAGCACACGTCGGGCCCGGTGCTGGAGCGCGCCGGCGATTTAGCTGCGATGTTGACTAATCTCGAACCGAATGACGTTTTGTTCATCGACGAGATTCACCGCCTCAATCCGGTCGTGGAGGAAATTCTCTATCCCGCACTGGAGGATTACCAGATCGACATCATGATTGGCGAGGGTCCCGCTGCGCGCTCGGTGAAGCTCGATCTTCCGCCATTCACCTTGGTCGGCGCCACCACCCGTGCCGGCATGCTGACCAATCCGCTGCGTGATCGATTTGGTATTGTGGCCAGACTGGAATTTTATTCCCCGGCCGAATTGAAGCTCATCGTCGCGCGATCTGCCAATTTGCTTAACGTGCCCGTGGACGACGATGGTGCCCAGGAAATCGCCTTGCGCTCGCGCGGCACGCCACGTATCGCCAATCGCCTGTTGCGCCGCGTGCGCGACTTCGCACAGGTAAAAGCACAGGGATTCGTTGACAAATCGGTGGCAGACGCCGCGTTGAAAATGCTCGATGTCGATCACGTCGGCCTCGACATGATGGATCGCAAGATGTTGTTATGCATTATCGAGAAGTTTGCCGGTGGACCGGTCGGCGTGGAAAATTTGGCCGCTGCCATCGGTGAAGAGCGCGATACCATTGAAGACGTACTGGAGCCCTATCTAATTCAGCAGGGCTACTTGCAGAGAACCCCTCGCGGACGTATGGCGACGCTGTTGAGTTTTCAGCATTTCGGCAT
>JBDTPE010000060.1:0-9809 GCA_039932875.1 Betaproteobacteria bacterium
TCTGATAATAGAGAATCGGTTATATCTCCATGTTCATCGCTGATATAAAATCCAAACTTTAGATGTGCTTATGCTATACTCAGTTTAATAATTTAGAGGAGCCAAAATGGAATCATCAGTACCCAAGGAGCCGCAAGAGGCATCGGCCTCGCATATCCCTCTGGTGATGTCACCGGCACGGCGATGTCGCTCGGCAGCAGACAGCTTTGCAGCAACCTCGCCCGCAGTGTCGATGGTGTCGTATATTTCACTGACGGTTGCTTTCATGATGTACCCCGCAATGGGATGGCATTGGCGCATGATTACACACGATGTTGCAGGAATTGTGGAGATTTTGGAGCAACAAGTCGCGCTCATAAATCAACCCATTCGAACATGCATGTTTTCCTTGATTCAACCGATGAGCCGAACGCCCATTGGGATTAGATTGGCGTTGCTCGGGCCGCTTAGGGGCGAATCAGGAATCAGGTCGCTATGGCCGGAATGGCGGCAACAGCCAGTCAAGCTACGACTTTAGTCGCCCGGCAATTTTCGATGTAATCCGAAATAGCACGAGAGTGTTACGAGTTTATTGTTACGAAAAATATGGGTGCAAAGCACATGAAAAGCCTCGCATTTGCGGAACAGAGTCGAAGATAAAGACGCGCCTTTATGTCGCCAATGGAGTGAAGCAGTACGCTATGTCCATTCCGGCTGCAAGTTAGTGTGCCCAATATCGAACTTCTCGCGCAATGACGTATTGATGCGCAATACCAGCGCAGTGTAATCGCCTACCGCTTCTGGCTTGATGCGGACATGCGCTGTGAGGCAATTGAAGCGTTGCGAGATCTGCCAGATGTGCACGTCGTGAATATCCAGCACGTCTGGGAATTCATGCAAAACATAATCTTTGAGTGCAGGCACATCGATGGGCGAACCTTCCATCAGCACATGTAGCGAATCGCGCAGCAGCGACCATGACCATTTCAGGATAATCACCGCCACGATCAATGCCAAAAGCGGATCGATCATCTGCCAGCCGGTGTAGTGGATAACGATGAGTCCGATGATGATCGCCACCGACGACAAAGTATCTGTCAGCATATGCAGGAACGAGGAACGAATATTCATGTTCGATTGGTCGCCACGCAAGAGAATTGCCCCAGTGATGAGATTGACGACGAGGCCGACGATGGCAATGATTAGCGTGACGCCAATATTCACTGGCTCAGGGGTAATCAGGCGGCTGACGCCTTCAATCACGATCCAAATCGCCGAAAACAGGATGGTGAGCCCATTCACGAATGCGGCAACTACCTCCACGCGGTAGTAGCCAAACGTCTTTTCGATATTTGCCGGACGCGACGCCAGCACGATGGCGCCCCAGCTCAATCCCAGCGCAAACGCATGCGTAAACATGTGGATGCCATCGGATACCAGCGCCAGTGAATGCGTAAGTAAACCGCCAACGATTTCTGCCACCATCGTTGTTACGGTGATGACGAAGCTGATCATTAATACAGATTTGTCGTGTGCGCGATAGTCGTGCTGATGACTGCCGTGGTCGTGGTGGCCGTGAGCGTGCGTATCGTGATCATGTCCGTGGCCATGATCGTCGTGGTCAGTATGATCGTGCGAATCAGGCGTCTTTTTTTCCGGTGTCAGCGGAGCGTGGCCTGGGTCACCGTGTACGCATTGTGGTTTGGCTTGGATATTCTCAGTCGAAGTGCTCATGGTCAGATTATAGAGCGACCGCAAATTGCGGTCAGCCCAACGCCAATGCGCTAACGCCCAGCACCATGCCGCAGGCCGCAATGGTGCGCCGTTTCGCATCACCTTCCTTCAACGCATGCGCACCCAGCAAGGCTGCGAACAGGATGGAAAGTTCGCGTGCCGGCGCGACATAGCTGACCGGGGTGAACACCATGGCTGTCAACACGAAAATGTACGACAGTGGACTCAGTACCCCGATGGCGATGACGGTTTTTCGATGGTCTCGCCAGGCGCGGGAAATGGCACCAGGCTCCCGCTTCATCGCCAATGGCGTCAGCATTAGAATACGGGACAGGTTGGCGGCCCAGTCATAAATGACAGGCGGGATCAGCAATACTGCAACAGCCTGTTTGTCCCAGACGGTATAGCTGGCAATCATGCATCCACAAAGCAGGGCAAAGCCGGCACCAGCGGTCGCGTTCTTGCTGAATAACTTTGCCGGGTTGCCGGTCAGCATCAGTGCAGAAACGCCGATTAGCAATGCCCCGATAACCGCAACCAGCGACATCCGCTCGCCGAAGAAAAGTGTGGCCACCACAATTGTGATCAGCGGCCCGGTCGCGCGCGCCAGCGGATAGACGACGGACAAATCACCGCCACTGCGGTACGCCCGATCAAGCAGCAAAAAATAAATGAGGTGCAGCACACCGCCGCCAAAAATGACCGCAACCATCGATTGGGAGAAGGCAAAACCGTTGGCCAGAATCAAAAACAGCGAGAACGGTGTCAGCGTCACCGTTGCTACGATGGCAGAAAGCGACAGCACGCCGATGCCGCCGCCGCATTTCTTCAGCAGATAATTCCAACTGGCGTGCAGGATCGCGGCGGCGACCACAAGAGAGAGAGCGTAGATACTCACGCCGGGTCCAGCTGGCATTGAAAATGAAAAGTCGAGTACTGGTGCGGTATTTCAGGCAAAAAACCGCTGACTAGCGCGCCAGTACTAGAGTTTTCTTGCCGCAATCTACGGCCGCATTGCGTGAATGATATCCAGATAGTCCGTTCGGTCCGACTTGAAATACCCACGACGGATGAGGCAATCAAGCGCAACCAGCGCTGCGTCGACGGTAAATTCATCCGGATTTTCTTCCAATTTGGTCAGGATTTCCGCAAAAGGCACGCATTGGAATGCACTTACTTCGCCGTCCTTGTTCTGCGGCACGAAATCTGCATGGAGAAGGATGTCATGCACGAACATGATTTCATGGTGCATACCTTCCTCGACCTCGCGCTTGCACCGAACCACACCGGCGCAATGTGCGTTGCGCGCCAGTTCCGGTGCAATGCCGGCTTCTTCATAACTTTCCTTGACGAGCGTATCAATTGCGCCCATGCCACGCGAAATTCTGCCGGCGGCAAGATTATCGAGCTTGCCGGGATCGATCGACTTATTGTCAGCACGGGTACCTAACCACATATACATCTCATCACCTTTCATGGTCAGGCCATTCAGATGTGAGGCATACATGGTCAGGCCGAAATACCTGGTGGCGGCGCGTTCAATGTGAAATAGCGGCGGGGAATAAAATGACTCCGCGACAGTCACGAGTTCGCCGCGCCAACCGTTGATTACCGTCTCCGTTGCCAGCGATTCCACGACTTCGGCGATGGCGACGCTGCGGTGCAATGGCGTTTCAAAATCTCCCAGCATGCCGACGCCACGCGGGCGCACCGAAAAGTATTCCGGCCATTCTGCAAGATGCTCGGTAAAGGACCGTTTCATCCACCCTACCAGCACGCCCTCAACCGTAAATGGCAACAAGTTGTCTGTCGGGTCAAACGTGCATGCAGTTTGCACAAATGCGTCCAGATCTCTTTGCATTGAAATGCACCGGTTACTTTTCACAATGGTAACGCAAACGCAAGCGCGCGTCGGGTTCGTTTGCGAACGTGATTGCCACCTGCTCGGGCTGACTGCTAGACTTCGCGGCTTCGCGGATAAAACGTGCACCGGCAATTGTCGGGCGTTTACCGGTTTGGAGCGAAAATGAAGGTCATCGTAATGGGCGCGGGCATCATCGGCACCGCCAGCGCCTGGTATCTCGCCAAATGTGGGCATGAGGTAACGGTCATTGAACGCCAACCCGGCGCGGGGCTGGAAACCAGCTTCGCCAACGGCGCGCAGATTTCCGTTTCCCAATCAGAGCCGTGGGCCAATCCATCTGCGCCGTTCAAGGTATTGAAGTGGCTGACGCAGGAAGATGCGCCGCTGCTGTTTCGCCCGAAATTTGAATGGCACCAGCTTTCGTGGGGCATGCGCTTCATGATCGAATGCCTTCCCTGGCGGTTCCGACACAACATCCGCGAAATGGTCAACCTGGGCCTGTACAGTCGCCAGGCGCTGCAGGAACTGCGGCAGGAAACCAATATTGAGTACGACGCGCTGACGCGCGGCATTCTGCAGTTCTACACCAGCAAAGCCGATTTTGAAGCCGGCAAAGAGGCGTCGGTGCTGTTGCGCCAGTACGGGATCGAGCGCGACGCGAAGTCGGTCGAAGAGGCGATTGCCATCGAGCCCGCCCTGCACCAGATTCGTGATCGCCTCGCTGGTGCCACCTATTCGTCGACCGACGAGTCCGGTGACGCCTTCAAATTCACGCAAAACCTGGCCACACTGTGTGAGGCGAAAGGTGTGAATTTCAAGTACGGCGCCAGAGTGGAAGCTATTGAAACCGACGAGGGCAAAGTCAGTGGCGTGCGTTTGCGCCATTCAACCGGCCACACCGAGACTGATACCGCCGATGCCTACGTCTGCGCGATGGGTAGCTACAGCTATCAAATGATGAAGTCGGTCGGGATCACCATCCCGGTTTATCCGGCGAAGGGATATTCGGCAACGATGTCTACCGACGGTTTTGAAGGTGCGCCGATGGTGAGCCTGACCGACGAGGCAATGAAGATTGTTTTTTCCCGCATCGGTGACCGTATGCGTATCGCGGGCACGGCCGAACTCGACGGTTACAGCACCCATCTCTCGGTGGTGCGTACCGGGGCGCTGGTGAGGCGCGCACGTGAGTTGTTTCCCAACGCGGCCGACTACGATCACCCGGTCTTCTGGACCGGCCTGCGACCGGCGACGCCATCCAATTGCCCGCTAATTGGACGCAGCCGCATTCCCAATCTGTTTCTGAATACTGGTCACGGCACGCTTGGTTGGACGGAGGGCTGCGGGTCGGGCAAGGCGCTGGCCGATTTCATTTCCGGCAGGAAGCCGGACGTTGATTATCAGTTTCTGAAATAAGCGGCAATGACAACCATCTCACTGGCCGATATCCAGGCCGCCCGCGAGGTTCTCAGTGGGCATGTGGCCAATTCGCCGTGCATGTACTCGCGCACACTCTCCGAAATCACCGGGGCCGAGGTCTATCTCAAATTTGAAAACCTGCAATTCACGGCGAGTTTCAAAGAGCGCGGTGCGCTGAACAAGCTCGTCTCGCTGGATACCAGGCAAAAGAAAAACGGCGTCATTGCCGCGTCAGCCGGCAATCATGCGCAAGGTGTTGCGTATCACGCCACCAGACTGAACATTCCCAGCACCATCGTCATGCCTAGGCACACGCCGAACGTGAAAGTGGAAATGACGCAACGGCATGGCGCGGATGTAGTGCTCTATGGTGAAAACTTCGACGAAGCGAAGGCACACGCGCTGCAACTCTCGACAGAACGAAATCTGACCTTCGTGCATCCCTACGATGACGCCATGGTCATCGCCGGTCAGGGCACCATCGCACTCGAAATGCTCGAAGTGTTTCCACAATTGGACATCCTGTGTATTGCCATCGGTGGCGGTGGGTTGATCAGCGGCATGGCGACGGCTGCAAAGGCGATCAAACCGGACATCGATATCGTTGGTGTGGAAATGCTGCGCTTCCCGTCGATGGCGGCGGCGATCAGCGGAACGGTGGCGACATTCGGCCAGTCGACCATTGCGGAAGGTATCGCCGTCAAGGAGCCCGGCAAGATCACTCGCGGTATTGTCGAGAAACTGGTATCCGAAATTGTGCTGGTCGACGAAGGCGATATCGAGCAGGCCATTGTCATGCTGCTTGAAATCGAGAAGACAGTTGTCGAAGGCGCCGGTGCCGCGTCGCTGGCTGCATTGATCAAGTATCGCGAGCGCTTTGCAGGCAAACGGGTGGGATTGGTGTTGTGCGGAGGCAATATCGATCCGCTGATGCTGGCCGAAATCATTCAGCGCGGCATGGTTCGCGCGGGAAGGCTATCGCGCCTGAAGGTCGAGCTGCGCGACATGCCTGGCGCACTGGCGCGCATCACTGGCGTCATTGCCGACGCCAATGCGAATATCGAGGAAGTGCATCATCAGCGGGCGTTTACCAATCTGCCGGTACAAAGTGCGGAAGTGGAGTTCGTATTGAAAACCCGCAATGCGGCGCATGTGCAGGACATTGTTGATCGCCTGTCTGTTGCCGGATTCAAGGCCTACGTGCCTTCTGCTTCGAGCCGCTAAGGAAAAGCGCCGGTTCACCCGGCGCTTTTTACGATTTACAAATGACGCGAAGCGAAAGTTCGATTAGACCACTGCTTCTTCCGGCGGTGTTTTCTTCGCCGGCCCGGTAAGTTCACCGTGCAACATGATGACAAACGGTATCCAGCCCAGCCACATGACCAGATCGATCAACTCCATCGCTATTGGTGCATCTCCGTTGGGGAAATAGCGCAGCATCGTGTATTCCTCGATGTAATCAAACGCCGAGAGCCACACCAGCAGAAACACCAAACAGACGGGTGTCGAGGAGACGCGATTGCGCATCCGCCGCAGCAGCGGGACGACAATGATGATGCCGATGATGAACGCATATACGGTCAGTTTCCAGCCGTGATGTTCGGCGAAAAATGGGGCTAGCACGGCCTCCGAGGTGATCATCTTTGCTGCCGTCCACGCCAGCACACCTGCGCCGATAAAAATGATGGCCGGATAGCGGTCGATCCATTTCAGGATCATCGTGCTGCCTGCCATGACGATCGGGATACTCACCAGCAGGCCGAGCACCACCAGCAGGAAACTGCCTTGGGCTGCACCGGCGACGGCCAGCACATTATCTACGCCCATGATGGTATCGGCGACGATGATGGTCTGAATGGCTACGCGAAAACTGGCGGCAGGCGCCACGTTTTCATGATCACCTCCGCCATCCTCCTTTTCCATCTGATAGGCGATCCAGATGAGGACCAGCCCGCCGACCAGCATAAAGCCGGGGATCTTCAGCAGCCAGACGACCGCCATAGTCAGTACAGTGCGTACCACGACTGCACCGATGGCACCCCAGAAAACTGCTTTTCTCTGTAGGTCGGCGGGCAGATTGCGCGCGGCTAGCGCGATCACGATGGCATTGTCACCGGCGAGCACCAGGTCGATGACGATGATGGCCAACAGCGCCGAGAGGAACTGCATCGACATTATTTCCATGTAAACCTCCATTTGGTTGCGCAGCGACGGCTGCAATTACCCTGTTGGGCAAAGTCACCTAGCTTGAAGGATTGGAGCGATGGAGCTCGATCAACCAAAGGGACCTTGGCCTGCTGGTCAAGGTCTCGTTCACGCAATGTGAATTGCGCCCACGTAACCGGGGATAAACCCGTGCTGACGACTACGTGGAGGGAAATCTGGCGATTTCCGCGAACTACTCCCCTTGGGATGCTGGAAGTATAACACGGACGCAAATTTGGCCCGTCGCCGGGTTTGCGTCGGCGCACTCACGTGGCCGCCGTTGATGCGTAGATCAACATTTCGAAGTATTATCTGCCGATTCCAATTCCATTCGACAGCACAGGAGAACTCCATATGAAAGCAGCATTGATTATCGCCGCCAGCGCAGCCTTGATTTTAGCCACCAACCTGTCCGCACAAGAAATGCCCGGCGGGCTCTGGGAAATGAAAATGAAGATGGATATGCCGGGCATGCCACCGGAAGTCGCCGCGCAAATGGGCAATCGCACCATGACGCAGTGCGTAAAGCCAGGCGAACGCAAATGGTCTGAGCAACGCAATCCCGGTGACCGTGGCGACCGGCAGTGTGAACAGACTGAAATGAAAGTGGATGGCAACAAGGTATCATGGAAGATGACATGCAAAGACGGCACCTCGGGCGAGGGAACGGTCACGCATAACGGCAAAGACGCCTACAAAATGGATATGGCGATGAACTCGCCGCGCGGAAATATGAAAATGCAGGTTGAAGGCAAGCGCATTTCCGATACCTGCGAAAAGAAATAGCAGGAAACGCTGAAAGCGCAATTCGCCGCGAGTAAATGAAAATGGGAGCCGAGGCTCCCATTTTTTTTGTATAACTGTCAGGTTATGCAGCCAGCGATTTTTGTAACGCCCCATAGCGGGTCTTGAGTGCAGCTGGCATGTGATAGTCGAGCTTGGTAAGCAGTTCGTGATGCAGCGCGAGTTCCTGCTGCCATTGCGCATGCTTGACGGACGTAATCTCATCGAATGTCGCCTGCGAAAAATCTGCACCGCGCCAGTCGAGGTCACCATATTCAGGAACGTTTCCGAGCGCGGTGTTGCGGGCCGATGCCTTGCCTTCCACGCGCTCAATGATCCATTTCAAGACGCGCATATTGTCGCCAAAACCAGGCCACACAAACTTGCCCTGCTCGTTCTTGCGGAACCAGTTCACGCAGTAAAGCTTCGGTGCGGCGGCGCTGGCCTTGCTGCCAATGTTGATCCAATGGTCGAAGTAGTCGGCCATGTTGTAGCCGCAGAAAGGAAGCATGGCCATGGGATCCCGACGGACCACGCCGACCTTACCGGTGGCTGCGGCGGTGGTTTCCGAGCCCATGGTCGCGGCCGCGAACACGCCGTGAGTCCAGTCGCGGGTTTCGAACACCAGGGGAGCGAGGCGTGAACGACGGCCGCCAAAGATGATGGCGGAGATCGGCACTCCCATCGGATCGTCAAATTTTGGCGAGATGCTCGGGCACTGGGACGCGGCCACGGTGAAGCGCGAATTGGGATGGGCCGCCTTGCCCTTCTTGTCCCAGGGCTTGCCCAGCCAGTCGATCATGCCCTCGGGCGGATTCTTGTCCTTGCCCTCCCACCAGGGCACGCCGTTGCCGTCCACCGCCACGTTCGTGAAGATGGTGTCGTGGGTGATGGTCTTCATGGCGTTGGGGTTGGTGTCGTAGCTCGTGCCCGGGACCACCCCGAAGAAACCCGCCTCCGGATTGACCGCCCAAAGCCGGCCGTCCGGACCAGGGCGCAGCCAGGCGATGTCGTCGCCGATGGTGCGGACCTTGTATCCCTGATCCTCGAGCGGGGAGACCAGCATGGCCAGGTTGGTCTTGCCGCAGGCCGAAGGGAAGGCGGCGGTCACGTACTGCACATCGCCCGAGGGCATGGTCAGCTCGAGGATCAGCATGTGCTCGGCCATCCAGCCCTGATCGCGGGCCATGGTGGAGGCGATGCGCAGGGCGAAGCACTTCTTGCCGAGCAGCGCGTTGCCGCCGTACCCCGAGCCCACCGACCAGATGGTCTTGGTCTCGGGGAAATGCATGATGGCGCGACGCTCCGGGGACAGGTCGCCGGTGGAGTGGACGCCGGGCACGAAATCGGCAGAGGTGCCGAGCTGATCGAGGGCGGGCTTGCCCATGCGGGTCATGATCCGCATGTTCGCGACCACATAGGGCGAATCGGTGATCTCGAACCCCACCTTGGAGAAGGGCGAGCCGAGCGGCCCCATCACGTAGGGGACCACGTACATGGTCCGGCCCTTCATGGCCCCTCTGAACAGCGGATCCGCCTTGGCCTTCGCATCCTTGGGCGAAAGCCAGTTATTGGTGGGGCCGGCATCCTCCTTCTTCTCGGAGCAGATGTAGGTGAGGTGCTCGGTCCGCGCCACATCCGAAGGATCGGAGCGATGAAGATAGGAATTCGGAACCTCCTTCTCGTTCAGCTTGATCAACGTCCCGGCGGCGAGCATCTGCTCCTTGAGGCGCGCATCCTCCCCCTCGGACCCGTCGCACCAGTGAATACGATCCGGCATGAGCCACTTGGCCGTCTCGTCGACAAATCGTTCCGCTTCGGTCAT
>JBDTPE010000061.1:0-9689 GCA_039932875.1 Betaproteobacteria bacterium
CACGCTTCTTTTTGAGCGCAGCGCGGTGAATCCAGCCAGTGGTTTTTCCCAGCCCCTTGCCGACGGTGGTGGATTTACGTTGCAGCAATGTCACCATCCGCGCAGGAGCACTCACTTCCAGTTTCGCGACGCCGCCACGCGCGATTGACGGGTCGACCACACCCCACTCCTTCATCCACAAGGCGTTGTCCAGTGCTGGCGAATGGCCTTCATCGACCAGGAATTCAGAAACGTCGAAGCCAATCCCGCCTGCGCCGACGACGGCAACGCGCTTGCCGACCACCTTCTTGTCGCGCAACACGTCGATGTACGAAAGTACATGCGGCATCTCCTGCCCGGGAATTTTCGGGTCGCGCGGCGTGACACCGGTGGCGAGAAATACTTCGTCAAATTTGCCCTCACCCAGCGCCTCCGCAGTGACTTGCTGATTCAAGTGCAGGTTGACGCCGGTAATTTCAATGCGACGCTTGAAGTAGCGTAGCGTCTCGAAGAACTCCTCTTTGCCGGGAATCTGTTTGGCCATGTTGAACTGGCCACCGATTTCGCTGGCAGCCTCGAACAGATCGACGCAGTGCCCACGTTCGGCCAGCACCGTTGCACAGGCGAGACCGGCCGGACCAGCACCGACCACGGCAATGCGTTTTTTCGCAGCAGTCGGCCGATAGACCAGTTCGGTTTCGTGGCAAGCGCGCGGATTGACCAAGCATGAGGCGCGCTTTTGCTTGAATACATGATCGAGACAGGCCTGATTGCAACCGATGCAAGTGTTGATTTCGTCGGCGCGATTGGCCGCCGCCTTGTTGACGAATTCGGCATCGGCGAGCAGAGGGCGCGCCATCGAGACCATGTCGGCACAGCCGTCGGCGATGATCTTGTCGGCGACATCGGGTGCGTTGATGCGGTTGGTGGTGACCAGCGGAATGCCGACTTCGCCCTTAAGTTTTTTGGTCACCCATGCGAACGCGCCGCGTGGTACCGAGGTGGCGATGGTCGGCACGCGCGCTTCGTGCCAGCCAATGCCGGTATTGATGATGGTCGCGCCAGCCTTCTCGATCGCTTTGGCAAGCGTCACGACTTCATCCCACGATTGCCCATCGGGAATGAGGTCGAGCATCGACAGGCGGTAGATGATGATGAAATCCTTGCCGACGGCTTCGCGCATGCGCGAGACGATTTCGACCGGCAAGCGCATGCGGTTCTCATAACTGCCGCCCCAGGCGTCAGTACGCTGATTGGTGTGCGAGACCAGAAACTCGTTGATGAAATAACCTTCTGAACCCATCACTTCCACGCCGTCGTAACCACCCTCGCGCGCCAGCTTGCCCGCGCGTACGAAGCATTTGATCTGACGCTCAATGCCACCAACTGAAAGTGCACGGGGCGTAAAGGGCGTGATGGGCGATTTGATGCGCGAAGGGGCGACAGAAAACGGGCTGTAGCCATAGCGCCCAGCGTGCAGGATCTGCAGCGCAATCTTGCCGCCGTCAGTGTGCACCGCATCGGTAATCACTTTGTGGCTGCGCGCCGCGCCGGAAGATGCCAGCCGTGAGCCGAAAGGCGACAACCAACCCTCGACGTTTGGCGCAAAGCCACCCGTGACGATGAGCCCCACGCCGCCGCGTGCGCGCTCGGCAAAGTAGGCGGCCAGTTTGGGGAAGTCCTTAGCCTTGTCTTCCAGCCCGGTATGCATGGAGCCCATCAGGACGCGGTTCTTCAGCGTAGTAAAGCCGAGATCGAGCGGGGCGAGAAGGTGCGGATAGGGAGAGGTCAAGGTTGGCTCCAGATGTAGGGTCAACGGCAATATGCCACAGGTTCTACAAGAACACCCAATGAAAACGGCTGCCGTAGCAGCCGTTTTTACTGAGGAATTTTTTGGAAGTTACTAAAGGACAGATTTGAGCAGCTTTCCCATGTCGGCCGGATTCTTGGTCACCTTGATACCGCACTCTTCCATCACCGCCAGTTTTTCCTGCGCGGTTCCTTTGCCACCGGAAATGATGGCGCCCGCATGGCCCATGCGTTTTCCAGGGGGTGCTGTCACACCAGCGATAAAACCGACGACAGGTTTCTTCATGTTGTCTTTCATCCAGCGCGCGCAGGTTTCTTCGGCGTCACCACCGATTTCACCCACCATGATGACGGCATCCGTTTCCGGATCGTCGTTGAATAACTTCATCACATCGATGTGCTTCAAACCGTTCACCGGATCACCGCCGATACCGACACACGACGATTGGCCGAGACCCAGCTCCATTAACTGACCGACCGCTTCATAGGTCAGCGTCCCTGAGCGAGACACGACACCGATGCGGCCCTTTTTGTGAATATGGCCGGGCATGATGCCGATCTTGATTTCGTCTGGCGTAATCACGCCGGGACAATTCGGGCCGATCAGGATGGTGGACTTACCCAGCATTTTTTGACGCGTGCGAATCATGTCACGCACCGGAATACCTTCGGTGATACAGATGACCAACTCAAGCCCTGCTTCGACGGCTTCGTCAATGGCGGCAGCAGCAAACGGCGGCGGCACGTAGATGACGGACGCGGTGGCGCCAGTCTGTTTGACGGCTTCGGCAACGGTATCAAAAATAGGAATGCCTTCGTAACTCTGGCCACCTTTTTTTGGCGTGACACCAGCGACGAAGCAATTGGCGCCATTGGCGTACTCCTTGCACATCTTGGTATGGAACATGCCGGTTTTGCCGGTGATGCCCTGCGTGATCACCTTGGTGTTTTTATTGATGAGTATCGACATGATTATTTCCCTGCCTTGAAATTTGCCGCCGCAGCGACTACACGTTCCGCCGCTTCCGCCATATTATTTGCCGAGATGATTGGCAGGCCAGAATCAGCCAGCAGCTTCCTGCCTAGCTCTTCGTTGGTGCCTTTCATGCGCACCACCAGCGGCACGGTGAGCTTGACTTCACGGGCTGCGGTAATCACGCCATTGGCAATCACATCGCACTTCATGATGCCGCCGAAGATATTGACGAGGATCGCTTTCAGGTTCGGGTTCTTCAGCATGATTTTGAACGCTTCGGTGACCTTCTCCGCCGTGGCACCACCGCCCACATCGAGGAAATTCGCCGGCGAACCGCCGTATAGCTTGATCACGTCCATCGTCGCCATCGCCAGACCCGCGCCATTGACCAGGCAGCCAATATCGCCGTCGAGTGAGATATAGGTCAGATCAAATTTGGACGCTTCGATTTCGGCCGGGTCCTCTTCATCGAGATCGCGCATGGCGACGATTTCAGGATGGCGGTAGAGCGCGTTGGAATCAAAATTCAGCTTCGCGTCGAGCGCCAGCACCTTGTTGTCGCCGGTATAGATGAGAGGATTGATTTCGGCAAGAGAGCAGTCGCACTCGTCGAAGGCCTTGTAGAGCGACTGCATGAACGCGCGCGCCTGCGGCACGGCCACTTCGGGCACACCAATTTTCTTCGCTACTTCATCACCGTCTGCATCAGAGAGACCCTTAGTGGGGTCGATGGCAACTTTGAAAATCTTCTCCGGCGTATGTTCGGCAACGTGCTCGATATCCATGCCGCCTTCACTCGACGCCATGAGAGTTACCCTTTGCGTCACACGATCCACGACCATGCCGACATAGAGTTCTTTCTTGATGTCCGCGCCCTCTTCAACCAGCAGACGTTTAACGAGTCGACCTTCAGGACCGGTCTGATGGGTAACCAGTGTCATGCCGAGAATCTTGTTGGCAGCATCGCGAACTTCATCAATCGACTTGGCCACTTTTACGCCACCGCCTTTGCCGCGGCCACCGGCATGAATCTGCGCTTTGACAACCCAGACTTTTCCGCCTAGCGACTCCGCCGCCTTGACGGCCTCGTCGACCGAAAAACATGCGACGCCGCGCGGTGTGGCGACGCCGTATTTGCGCAAGATTTCCTTGCCTTGATATTCATGAACGTTCATGGATGTTGACTCTCTGCGGTGGAATTCAAATGGACGTGTCGACAGTGCGCGACGAGCGGCACCGGGGCCGGGAAATAGGGGTTAACGTTGACATGTTACCAGTGCCAAGCCGTGACCATCTTCAGTGGTTCTCAGGCTCGGTCGCAGGATTTGCGGCAGGCTCATTGCCGGTGTACCACTGCGGGTAGTAGCGCGCCACTGCAGGAGCATCGAGCGCAAGCGCATGGCAGCGGTCAAGCTGATAAGGCTTATCGCCCGAAGCCTGCATGCCCTGACCGGCAATGGTTTGAAACGCTGTAGTCGCCACGATGCCGATCAGATCGGTAATATGGGTGCATCCTCTGGTCGCACCTAACGCCACTTTTACACGGCCGCTAAAGCCAGGCCGGATAGCCATACCGATCAGCTTCTTGTAATCCGGCGTGATGCGGTCGCAATATCCAACATAGGGCATGGCGTCAGTTGCTGCTTCGGCGTCGATGATCGTCAGCGTTCGGTCTATCGTGATGCGCAGCCACATGGAATGAAGCGACTCTCCCGCTTCGCGCTGCCCACTCGCGACGTTGAAGTCGACCTCCTTCGTGTCGTGTAGGTGACCTTCAATGTCGAACATTCCGTCAGCGCGCTTGTAACCGCGAACGGTAATGTCGCGGTGATGCAAAGGCTGGCGTACAACGACGGGAGTGGAAAGTGGCATGCGAGATCACTATTAACAAGAGGACATCGACATTATAGAAACGAAAAGCGCGCCATGTGGCGCGCTTTTCACATTCATGCCCGTCGAATCAGCCTATCTGCCGATAGGTCCGGATCGCGGCCGCAAACTCGCTGCCCGTCTGGAAGCGCTCGTCGGCATTCTTGGCCAGTGCCATGTCGATCAAGTCTTTCATGTACTCGGGCAATGCTGGGTTGTATTCCATGATGTTTGGATGCGGCTCGTTGGCAATCGCAAACATCAGCTGCGTCATCGACTCACCCTCGAACGGCAGGCGACCGCAGGTCATTTGATACAACATGACACCGAGCGAAAATAGATCGGAGCGACCATCGACTTTCTTGCCCGACAATTGCTCTGGGGACATGTATGAAGGCGTACCCAGCACCATACCTGTCTTTGTCTTCGATGAATCCGTTACGCGGGCGATACCGAAATCAGTAATCTTTGGTGTATCGGTATCGGGGTCATACATGATATTGGCGGGCTTTATATCACGGTGCACGATATTGAGTTTGTGCGCATGGTCCAACCCGGAAGCGACGCGCTCCACGATGGAGAGCACTTTTTCCACAGCAAGCAGGTTCGGATTCTTGGTGAATGGCGCCAAGTCTTTACCCTTGAGAAACTCCATCGCAATAAACGCCAGATCATGCTCTTCACCCGCATCGTAAATCTTGACGATGTTAGGGTGATCGAGTCTGCCCGCAGATTCTGCTTCGCGGAAGAAACGGTCCTTGGCTTCCTGCAATTCGTCGCCTTCGTATTCGGCGGCAAGTGCCATGGTCTTGATGGCAACTTCACGGCCGATTTTTGGATCCTTGCCCAAATAGACAACACCCATCGCGCCCTTGCCAAGCTCCTTTTGGACCTGATAGCGACCCAGCATCGGTTTTTCACCAGTCGCTGCAATTGCCATCGTCGCCGCAGTTGAGCGCGCCGCAGAAGATCCACCAAGAATGATGGTCTCGGACATGACCTTGGCGCGATTCATCCGGTCTGCAACATCGCGAAACTTGGGATCGTTCTGATGAATGAATGCGAAAGCGCTTTCGGCCTTGTTGAACTGGCGGCGGCGCTCAAAATCGAGTGCCAATGAGTAGACATTTTCGATCAGTTGCTCATCCACGGGGCACTTGCGGAATTTGTCAAACGCCATATCGAGCTGACCCTGCTGCTGGAATGCAAGACCCAGCATACGGTTCGACTCGGCACCGGCGGCTTCAGATTTTTCCTTGCCGCGCTCGGTCATCAGGAAGCGCTTGGTGGTGAGGAGCAAGTGGCCGATCACCAGCAGCGAAGCCGGCAACATCAGTTTCACCCAGATGCTCGGCCCCATCATCAGGCCGAAATGGGTGCCCAGAAGCAACAGAAATATCACCAGCGTAAAGATCGCCGCTGGACCGGCACGTAGGCGCGGCAGCAGAGCAATCAGGTATGCGGCGACAAGCAAGAAGACCAACAGGGATACCCACAATGTCCAGGCAGGCGTGCGGAAAAAGTGTTCTTTCAAGATACTTGAAACCGAGTGCGAGAGCGCTTCAACCGGTGTTAGTGCGCCAATCGGCGTCAATTGCTGCGTGCCGATGCCGGGCGCTGTCGCGCCGATCAGTACGATCTTGTCGGCATACTTTGTCGCAGGAATTTTCCCACTCAGGACATCAAAGAAAGAATCGACTGGAATAGCAGGTTTGTCACCGGACGGCTTGTAAAAATAGGGCCGCATCAAGGCGCGGTCGTCGGTGAGAATTCGCAAATTCCCGAGTGAGACACTCTCGCCGAGATTGATGCGAATATCCTTTGGACCAAGATTCAGACTCTTTGCCGCCACCAACATCGCGAAGGACGGATACGGCTTTCCAAAGTAATCGATGACCGTGATGTCCTGCCGAACGCCACCGTCGACGTCCGGGTTCGCGCTCAAATGACCGATACCGGCGGCGACGGAGCCGAGTTCGGCTATCGGCAGGTTCGGGTTAGGCGAAGCAAAAACAAACTGGCCGCCCGAATTCGTAATACTGGTAATTGCGTTCTTGGCAACGAAGTCCGGCAGCTCTTTGTCTGGCTTGCCAACTGGTGGCTCAAAGGTGGTCTCAAACAACGACGGCAGCACCACCGTACCGGCTTTCTTGATGCTTTCGGCGAGGCGGCGGTCCGTGTTCAACGCTTGCTCGGCCTCAAACAAGATCGGACCGAATTCTGCAACGGCTGGATTGGTCGGCACTGCCGCTGTCGCGCCGCCCTCGGTGACCGCAGGCACATTTTTTGCGTAAACCTGCAATAGCTTGGTGATGTACAGCAGACCCGGATCCTGCTGCGGCTCAAAGTAAAAGATGGTATTACCAATGACCTTTGCTTTCGCAGCCGACAGTTTGTCGATCATGGCAGCGTGAATATCGCGCGGCCAGGGCCAGCGGCCGATATTGGCGATCGATTGCTCGTCGATCGCAATCACCGCAATTTTGTCGGAAGGCTGTTTAGACGTCGCTTGAACACCCCAGTCGTAGGCTTTTGTTTCAAGGCCCTTGAAGAAGCCTGTCGCCACATTCAATCCAAAGACGACAATGACGATGATCAATCCGAAAAACCAATCGGATGTCCAGAAACCTTCTTTTTTCATTTTGTCCCCTAACTTAGGTCGCGATAAACGCCCAGGCAAGTGCGGATTGTATCAAGAAAGCTGATTCGCCTCATCCCGTGATCATGCGGCAATCAATTGGCGAAAAAAAACCGCCGGGCTTGTCACGGCGGCTTTTTGTCCAATTGATGGCGCTTATGAACCGAATAGTGACCCGACGGCAAGGCCATGGGTTGCAACAAACTCAACAGCCGAAATTTTCTTCCCGTCTTCATGCTTCAACTTCGTTAGTTCCACCTGCCCGCCCTGTGCGGTAACAAAGATTGAGGTTGCGGTGACCGCCGAAATTTCTCCCGGTTTGCCCTTTACGGCGCCAAAGGTGCGAAAGAGATGCTTCTTGCTGCCGAACAACTGCACCTTTTTGCCGACAAGGGTCGTCCACGCGCCCGGTGCCGGATCGCAGCCGCGAATAAGATTGTGGATATAGTCGACGTGGTTGTTCCAGTGCACCCGGCCCTCGGCTGCGCGACACCAGCCTTCATAGCTGGCGTGCGCTTCATCCTGCACCGTTTCAGTGTGTTTGCCTGCAATCACCAGATCAGCCGCTTCCAGCATGGCAGCAACACCCATCGGGAACAGGCGGTCAAAATAAACGGTGCCAAGCGTGTCATCGGCGCTAACCGGCGTTTCTTTTTGGAGGATCACTTCACCTTCGTCGAGCCCGTCGTTGGGCCTGAAGATGGTGAGGCCGGTTTTGGTCTCGCCTTTGATGATGGGCCAGTTAATCGAGCTTGGCCCACGAAATTTGGGCAACAGCGACGGGTGATATTGGATGGTGCCGTACTTAGGAATTTTCACGAAATCCTGTGGCGCAAATTGCAGTACGAATGCCATGATGCCAATATCAACGTCGAGTGATTTCATGGTGTCACGCGCCTGCCCATCCTTGAGTGACGGGAACTGAAACAGACGCAAGCCTTTTTCCTGAGCAGCCACCCGGAGCGCATCGGGCTTGGCGCCTTCTTTTTCCGGTGCGCAGAATACGCCCGCAACTTCGTCGCCACGAGCGAGGAACGCCTCCATAACCGACTTGCCAAAGTCCTGCTGGCCGATGATTGCTATCTTCATGAGAAACCTTTGCGTAGAACGCCATTTGACGGGCCTTCCAGACCATAATTGGCTGGAACTGCCCGCCAGGGCTAGAGTTTGAAAATTTTATTTCTTTGGTGGCAACGAAAAAGCTCCGGCAGTCTTCATCGCCGTCACTTTTGCTTCATCGTAGCCCAGCACATTTTTCAACACGTCGTCAGTATGTTCGCCAAGCAAAGGCGAGCGCTCAATCTTCGCCGGCGAGGCGGAAAGTTTGATCGGCATGCCGACATTGAACCACTTGCCCCGCTGCGGATGATCGAGTTCGACGTACATGTCGCGGCCACGCACGTGTTCATCGTTGGCCAGGTCTTCAGTGGACATGATGGGTCCGCAAGGCACATCCAACGGATTAAGAATGGCCATTACTTCGCGCTTGGTGTAGCTTGCCGCAAATTTATTGAGCAGCGTCCACATCAATTGCTGATTCTTGCGGCGCTCGGCAATGGTGGCGAACTGCGGATCGGCGGCGAGCTCGGGCATACCCACTTCAGGTCCGACCCTGCCGGCCAACGCCGTCCACACTGCCTCTTGCACAACGACGTAGATCCAGTCATTCGCGCCATGCGGTTTGCAGTGAATTGCATTGCCGAGCTGACCACCGCCGGAGTCGTTGCCGGCACGCGGGACTTCGCCCATGTTTTGATAAGTCGGCACGGAATATTCGGCGAGTGCCTCGCGCGTGAGACGCTGATGATCGCGAAACTTCACGCGGCAAAGATTCATCACGCCGTCCATCATTGCCACTTCAACGTACTGGCCTTCGCCCGTGCGATTGGCCTGATGGAGCGCAGCTAGCAGCCCGATGGCCAGATGCAGCCCAGTGCCTGAATCTCCAATCTGTGCGCCGGTCACGAACGGTGCACCATCAGGAACGCCGGTCGTGCTCATCGAACCGCCCATGGCTTGCGCCACATTTTCATACGCCTTGAACTCGGCATAAGGGCCGCTGGAGCCGAAGCCCTTGATTGAGCCCATCACGATCTTCGGATTGATTGCGTGAATCTTCTCCCAAGTGAAGCCGAATCGGTCGAGTACACCGGGACCGAAGTTCTCCATGATGATGTCGCACTTGGCGAGAAGGTCAACAAATACCGCCTTACCCTCAGGCGACTTCATGTTCACGGTGATCGAACGCTTGTTGCAGTTGAGCATCGTGAAATACAGACTGTCTGCGCCAGGAACATCGCGCAATTGCCCGCGCGTTGCGTCACCCTGCGGTGGCTCGAATTTGATGACGTCGGCACCCATCCAGGCGAGTAGTTGCGAACAGGTCGGGCCGGCCTGGACATGCGTCATATCGAGAAT
>JBDTPE010000062.1:0-9623 GCA_039932875.1 Betaproteobacteria bacterium
GCCAATCGTCAATCGCATCGAGCGTGGCCAGTTCCCTGCATCGGCCGTGACGAACCGCGATGAACGAACCGTCAGCGAGTTTGGACAGAGTGAAATTTCCATATAGCGCAGCGCGCGCCTGGAGCGTCGCGAATCGCTTTTCCTCCAAGGCAGTCGCGTCAGCCGCGCCGATTTCGTCTCGGTTTGTCATGGCAGCGGCCTATTTCTGCGAAGCGATCAGTGCACGAATATCCTCAACGCGCCATGCAGTGACACGCGGGCTGATTTTAACGGGAGCTGGATAGCGGCCTGCACTGACGCCCGCCCACCATGTAGATTTGCCGACGGGGATGATCGGGAGCGTTGGCGGGTTCGCTCTGGGATCGCCGACAATCTGACTCAAGCGGACAAATCCAGATTCGGGCAGATTCGGTGTGTTTGACATGGCACATGCTCCATTGGTAGCTGCGAGGCGAAGAGTTTCGCGATGGATGGCAATGTACAAACTAAGACTTGCTCAGTCTAACTACTTAAACTCCCGCACTGCTAGATTGCTATGTGCAAGCGCAGAATTTTCTCAACATCGGATGTTGATCGTGAACAATTCATGGCCGACAAAAGCTGAGTGGTGAACTCAACAAATGTGGAGTCTTTGCCATTGTCGTTGCGCCAAATTTTGAAGTCATGCTGACCAAGATGGAGCCACGCCTGCCGCGCGAACTCGGCAAAGTAAGGATGCCATGGGGCTGTCGTCCGCCCCTGCTTGCCCTTCTCCAGACCGTCCAAGGCTCGTATTGCCGCACGCCGAATCTCGTCGGGCTTGACGTCTGCGAAACGTGGCTTAAATTCGCCGTTGAGGTAGAGCCCACGCGCAATAAAGCATTGTGTTTGAGCGTCTGAATCCATGTATGCCCGCAGCGCGTGATCGTCATCAATTGTTGTCAGTGTATTGAGCGTCGTGCGCGCATCTTGCAGTGCGGGCCAATCTTTGCCAGCGTCGATCAAGCCGCGTAAGGTGGTAAGCCGGTCGGATAGATAGGCGCATTGGTCTGGCGAAAGTTTGCTGTCGATTAGCTTCTCGATAGCACGTTGGTGCTTCTCGTCCAAAGTAATTTGCACAAGAAGCTCGCCCACAACACTGTCGTGCGGACCATTGATAAATGTTTTCTTACCTGAGGGCATTGGTTGACCTTAATCGCTAGCACTGGCACGGCTCACGGGTCAAAAATGCTCCGTGAGCCGTGCCAGCATTGGCCCTATGCAATATTTCTTGCCTGTTTCCGCGCCGTGAGTCGTACCTTCGTTTCGAGGCTGTCAAGCACGCGCAGCGCATCAGCGAAGTTGACAACGGTGTCGCTGCAGCCGGTCGCGTGAATCACTTTGTCGTCGTCCGGAACGCTTTCGCCCATGGATTCGCGAAACCTCTGCCTATCAATGAGGCGCTCAATTTCACCAAAGCTAGCGAGTCCGATCAACATCATTTCACGAATGAGCCGAATCGCTTCGACCTCAACAGTTATTTCGCCTGAGCTAAAGTTTTCTTTGGCCATGTCAGACTCCCTTCGCGAATGACTTGAGCTTTGCATATTCGGCCTCAACGATGCCTATGTAGTTGTCAGCCAGGAACGTGCCCATGCCGGACAGTTCGTGAATCTGCGAATGGACTTCGCTTTCTTTCTTGATCGCATAGATCAATGCAGAAAGATGACCGAAAAATTCCTCGGTGAGGCCCATCAATTCATCAACTTTTGTGGCCGGGTAATAGGTATTGCTTTCGGTGTTGCGTGTGGTGATAGCATCGACATCAGCCATGGTGCGTCTCCTTGTTTGTGCCGCATTGTGGTCAGGCGGCCCCGGTGCTGATACATCGGGGTTCGCCGCCTGCCGATGGACCGCATCGGCGACGGAAAGCTAAGCTGCTTTTCCTCCTGATTGGTCGAACGGGATTACCTTACCGCCGACTGCAAGCGTATCCAGGTAATTAGCCCACCACTGCATCATTCGCCGGCGCTCTGGCAAGAATTCCGCATAGTTGTAAGCCGCGCGCACGTTGTCCCGCTCTGCGTGCGCGAGCTGGCGTTCTATCGCGTCACGGTTCCAACCGTTTTCGTTGAGCAGTGTCGACGCCATGCTGCGAAAGCCATGGCCAGTCATGTCGTCCGTCGAATAGCCAAGCCGCCGAAGCGCAGCATTCACGGTGTTTTCAGACATTGGCCGGTCACTGGTGCGAACGCTCGGAAACACGTATTTTCCGTTGCCGGTCACGGATTGAATCGCTTGCAGAATAACAATGGCCTGCGTTGATAACGGCACAATGTGCATCACGCCCATTTTCATTTTGTTGCCCGGTATACGCCACTCCGCGGCGTCGAAATCGAATTCCGGCCATTCAGCATGCCGCAGTTCTCCCGGTCGAACGAACAATTGCGATGCGAGCCGCAACGCGCACTTCGTTACAAACGAACCGTCATATTCGTTGATCGCACGTAACAAGCCGCCGACTGCCTTCGGATCTGTAATCGACGCGTGATGCTTGGCGGATGCCACCGTCAGCGCGCCGCGAAGGTCCGCGCCAATGTCGCGTGATGCCCTCCCCGTCGCGATCGCGTAACGAAATACCTGGCTGCAATTTTGGTGCGTTCTGTGCGCGGTCTCGATGGTGCCGCGCGCCTCAATCTGGCGAAGCACTTTAAGCAATTCAGGCGCGGCAATGTCGCCAATCGGTCGCGCGCCAAGAGCCGGAAACACGTCGCGCTCAAATCGCGTCGTGATCCGCTCCATATGGTCCGGTACCCATGCCGCCGACTTTTTGTTAAGCCATTCGCGCGCCACGACCTCGAAGCTGTTGGAAGCTGCATCAGCGGTCGCAGCATCTTGTGCCCGTTTGTTTTCCATCGGATCAACGCCGTTGGCCAGCAACTTGCGCGCGGCATCGCGGCGCATGCGCGCATCCTTCAAACTGATTTCAGGATATGCGCCAAGCGCTAGGAGCTTTTCCTTTTTGAGAAACCGGTACTTGAGCCGCCAGAGTTTCGAGCCGTTTGGATTGACCAGGACAAACATGCCCTTTTCGTCAGCCAGTTTGAAGGGCTTTTCCTGCGGTTTAGTCGTTCGAACCTTGATTTCGCTCAGTGGCATATTGGGGGTAGTAGCGCCGGGGGTATGGAATATACCGCCAACGATACCCCCCAATGGGGGTATATGTCAACGGACGCGCTTGGACGACTCCGGACAAGAAAAAAGCCGCTTCCCTATGAGAATGGCGGCTTTTTGAACTTCTTTAGACTGTACTGGATGCTGCTCTGGTGCCCAGGACCGGAATCGAACCGGTACGACTTGTTAAAGGTCGACGGATTTTAAGTCCGTTGTGTCTACCTATTTCACCACCCGGGCGGCCATCTTGAACAAATGACATCCCAAATTCTAAGGGATATTTCTGACATGCAACCAGTTGCTGGTTGATGGTTGGAGGCGGGTACCGGAATCGAACCGATGTCTACGGATTTGCAATCCGCTGCATAACCACTTTGCTAACCCGCCATTTTTGTCCGGAAATCGCAGACTCAAATGAATCGGGGAAGGTCTAAACCTTCCCCGAAGTATTGTGGAGCGGGAAAAGAGTCTCGAACTCTCGACCTCAACCTTGGCAAGGTTGCGCTCTACCAACTGAGCTATTCCCGCATCGATTGCCATTATAGCGCAAATCATCAACGCGTCAACGGCAAACATCAGTGTGATCTTATACAACGCATCGGTTTTTTGAACCGGGGAAATTCAATTCAGATTATTATCTGAAAGAGATGATGGCTAGCAGCCGACCAGACTCGTCGATTGCCAAACAAGCGACATACCTACGATCCACTACAGTCAATATTCGAGCGGAACTCTGGATACTTTCATGCAATCTCTTGTGCCTGGCCTACTCGTGCTTGGTACGCCTACCTGCCTGATCGACACGGATCAGACGATCATCGCTGCCAATCAAGCCTATTTGGACGTGACCGGGCGGCTTGCGCAGGCGGTCATTGGAAAGCGGATACGAGATCTTGTCTCTGCCGGTGACTACGAAATGGCAAGACCACATCTAGAGTTCGCAATTCTGCACGGCAAGGCAGCGAGTTTTAACCGGCTCTGGAAAAATCCGTCGGGAAAATCGCAGTGGATAAACGTCTTGTACAGCCCAGTTCGAAATGAGAAAGGGGTACTTGGCGTTGTGGCACAGGTCACCCAGATTCAGGACATTCAAGCGCTTGATGATTCGATCATTGAGCGCGAACGCCTGTTGCGTCACCTCACCGACGACACGGGTCGACCGATCCTTTACGTTGATGAAGGTCTGATACTGCGTTTCGCGAATAAGCCTGTTTTGACTTGGATTGGGACTGACGACCCCGATCTTGTTGGAAAACATTTGTCAGTAGTACTTTCCAAAGAGGTATGCGACTTTTACGTGCCCTACATTCAGCGTTGCCTTAAAGGTGAATCGCAGCAGGTAGAAACGCTATCTCTGGCGCGCGCGCGCGGGCAGCGGCATTTGCGCATGGAGTTCCTGCCAGATTTCCAGCCTGACGGCCAAGTATCGGGCGTCTATATCATTGGCAACGATATCGAAGAAGATTTCCAGTTGCGGCAATCGTTGATCTTGAAAGAGAGGGAAATTCGCTCGGTGATTGATAGCGTGGACATGCCAATATCCAAGTCTGATTGCAACCTTCGCTATCTATATGTGAATCAGGTTGCTTGTGAATGGTTTGGCCGTTCGGAAGACCAGATCGTCGGCAAACATTGGTCGCAGGTCATTGGGGCGGCCCAGTTTGCGGAAATACAGGCATTTGCTGAGCGTGCCGTCGCTGGTGAGGCGGTGATGTATGAACGCTATACGAGCTTTCCGGGCCACGCAGCTGGACACATTCGCGTTAGTATTTTTCCTGACAAGACCGGCGACGAAACTGTGAGTGGCGTCTACGTTGTGATCACAGACGTTGAACGAGACCACCAACTCAAGCGGCAGCTCATTGACCGCGAACGACAGCTTAGACTCATCACAGACAACATCGGCTTGCCAATTAGTTACATCGGCGCAGACCGTCGCGTGCATTTTTATAACAAAACAGGCGAAGATTGGCTCGGCATTAAAGAAGCTGATGTCAGTGGCAAAACGATGAATGATGCGTTCGGTGTCGAGGTGGTCGCGACTGTTGAACCATATTTGGCCGCTGCGCTCAGTGGCGTTCCCACGACTTACGAAAGGCTCGCTAGTTTCCCGCTCCGCGGTGAACGATGGGTTAGAGGTCACCTTGTTCCAGACATAGATCCAGACGGTAAAGTCGCGGGAATCTACACGGTCCTCACTGACATACACAATGACGTGATGATGCGCGAAAATTTGCTGCAACAGGAGCGGCAACTGCGTCTTTTTACCGACAATATTCCAGAATCTATCGCATACCTTGATACCGACCGGCGCTACAAGTTCGTCAACAATGCGTTCATGAAGCAGCGTGGCAAGGCCCGCCAGGATGTCATTGGCATGACCAGTGAGCAGGTGTTGGGACGAGATGCAGCCGAGCTTGCGGCGCCGTTCGTCATGCGCGCGCTGGGAGGAGAAACCGTTGTATATGAACGTTTGGTTGTGACAGTAGGTGCCGGGCCACGTTGGCATCGTGTGCGCACGGTTCCCGATGTGGATGCCCAGGGAAAAGTGCAGGGACTGTATGTCGTTGGCACCGATATTCACGACATTCGGAAAGCGCATGTGGAGCTTGCAGACAGTGAAGCCGAACTTCGTAGTGCAATGGACAGCCTGCCCTACCCCATGGCTTACGTCGACAGGTCGTATTGCTATCGCCTCGTCAATCGGTCGCTGGAAGTCCTACTGGCGTCGTCGCGGCAGGAACTCGTGGGGAAACACCTCTCAGAAATTTTTGGCCACAAGCGCTTCAACGAGGCCAAACCAATGCTGGAGCGTGTGTTTGACGGTGAGGCAGTTGTCGTGGACCGCCAAATCATCGGTGGTGATGGCACTGAGCGATGGATGACGTTGAGGTACACGCCGCGCCACAATAGCGCCGGGCAGGTAATTGGTATCTACACTGCAGCAACCGACATTGACGAATTGAAACGTGCAGAAATTGAGTTACGTCATGCCAATTGGATGTTGTCCTCGCATTTTGAGAATTCACCACTTGCCGTCATCGAGTGGGATGCGGATTTTCACGTGCGTCGATGGTCACCGCAGGCAGAGAAGATTTTTGGCTGGACCGAATCGGCGGTGATTGGCAAGAGCTTCCGTGATTGGCGGTTCCTGGTTGAAGACGATGACCTGCAATTCTCGACAGCCAACATGCGGCTGATGGAGCCGGGTCATCCACGTACCACCAGCCTGCATCAAAATTACCGCGACGACGGTCGGATCATTTGGTGCGAATGGTATAACTCGAGCTTGCGCAATGAGGCAGGTGAAATCATCTCTGTTCTCTCGCTCGCGCAGGACGTAACAACCAGGGTCCTTGCTGAAGAACGGCTCATTTATCAGGCTACGCACGATGGTCTGACGAATCTTCCCAATCGCACGATGTTGCAAGAGCGCATGCAGCAGGCCATTGCCCGTGCACGCAGGGGTGGCATGCGCGTTGCGGCGCTGTTTATCGACCTGGACCGATTCAAAGAGGTGAATGACACGCTTGGACATAGAATCGGCGACGAGCTCCTTCGAGAGATTGCGGAAAGACTGAAGCGCACTTTGCGCGAAAGTGATTTCCTGGTGCGCTTGTCTGGCGACGAATTCATGGTCGTTCTAGAACAGCTTTCCGATCTCGAGCCACCACGCATGGTTGCCAACAAGATTCTCGACGAGATTCGACAGCCCACCAGTGTCGAGGGACACGAAATATATGTTTCCGCATCTATCGGCATCAGCCTGTTCCCTGATGACGCCAAAGATGTCGAGTCATTGCTCAAGAATTCGGACATGGCGATGTACCGCGCCAAAGAGCTGGGTAAGAACGCGTATCAGTTTTTTACAGCAGAGCTGGCGGCCCAGGGAACCGCAATGCGCCTGTTGGAAAATTCATTGCGATCGGCGCTCCTCAGAAATGAATTTGAACTCTACTACCAGCCAAAAGTCGACATGCGCAGCAATCTAATCGTCGGCGCTGAAGCATTGTTGCGCTGGCATCATCCGACAAGAGGAATGGTATTGCCGGGCGAGTTTGTGCAACTTGCGGAGGAAGCCGGCTTGATGCACGAAATTGGCAACTGGGTATTGGATGTTGCATTTGGGCAACTACGCCGATGGCGCGAAAATGGTCATGGCTACATGCGATTGGCGATCAACGTCGCTGCGGTGCAATTTCGCGCCGTCCACTTAATTGAGCGTATGAAAGATCGCCTCAGTCGCGAAAAGTGTTCCCCAGACAGCATCGAAATTGAAATCACTGAAACCGGCATGTTGCGCGACCCCGATGGCGTTGGTAGAGTACTTCGAGCACTGCGAACATTGGGGATACGAGTCGCGATAGATGATTTTGGAACCGGTTACTCGAGTCTTTCGCACCTCAAGCGTTTCCCGATCGACACGATCAAAATTGACAAGACTTTTGTCGACGATATTCTCCGCGACCGCGAAGATGCGGCGATCGTATCGGCTGTGATCGCGATGGCGCGCGCGCTCGATCTTGACGTTATTGCGGAAGGTGTTGAAACAGAGGAGCAACGGGCGTTTCTGGCGGCACGCGGTTGCGATGCTTACCAGGGATACCTGTTTAGTAAGGCCGTGCCGATCGCAGAGTTCGATTCCATGTTAACGCGACAGAATGAGCTTGGGCACACGCAAAAGTAACCGCATGCAGTCACTTGGAATCGACCCAGTTCTGCCAATTTTAATTGGCACAAAGAGCATGGATAGCGACTATCCGGTCTTGGGGGGTGAAAACGCTGCTTTCAGGTAATAGAACATTGACCAAATTGTCAGGACAGCAGCGACCCAGATGAGGATACGGCCCGTAATTCGGCAATTGATCACGCCAAACAGTAGTCCATCGTAGAGCAGAAAAGGTATTGCGACTAACTGTGAAACTGTCTTCACCTTTCCCAACATCGATACGGCTACATTCTTGGATTGCCCTAATTGCGCCATCCATTCGCGCAACGCGGAAATGGTAATCTCTCTGCCAATTATGATCAGGGCGACGATAGCGTCTGCACGCCCTAGCTCGACCAGCACGATCAGCGCTGCGGCGACCATCAACTTGTCGGCAACTGGATCAAGAAACGCGCCAAATGCAGACATCTGGTTCAGCCTGCGTGCGAGATAGCCGTCGAACCAGTCGGTGATCGCTGCCGCTACGAAGATAGTGGTCGCGATGATATTGGCCTGATGCTGCGTTAACCAAGTGTCGTCAACATAGAGAACTGCAACGAAAAGTGGAATTGCCGCAATACGCAGCCAAGTCAAAATGTTAGGCAGGTTCAAATTCACTCCGACATTCTAACTGTTCATCCACGCAGTTCATTGTAGATCGTTTCAGCCATCGTACGACTGATGCCTTCGACATTGGCAAGATCGTCGACGCTGGCTGCGGCTACTCCTTGCAATCCACCGAACTGTGCCAACAGCGCCTTGCGGCGTTTCGGACCTACGCCTGCAATATCTTCGAGACGGGATGTGTTGCGTTTCTTCGCTCGCTTGGCACGATGTCCGGTAATCGCGAATCGATGCGCCTCGTCGCGAATTTGCTGTATCAAGTGAAAGCCTCCGTGGTCTTTGGGTAAGTGCAGTTCGTGACGACTGTTGCCAAAGATTAGCGTCTCAAGTCCGGGTTTTCGCTGTTCCCCCTTCGCAACACCGACTAGTAGAATGTCGTTGAGCCCCAATTCATTCATGACCTCTTCGGCGATGCCGAGCTGACCCTTGCCGCCGTCAATTAATACCAGGTCTGGCCTCGGTCGTGGGTCAATCTCGTTTTCAGGCTGCTCTGCAAGCTTCTTATAGCGGCGCGTCAAGACATCGCGCATAGCAGCGTAATCGTCGCCTGGCGTTATGCCAGCGATGTTGAACAACCGATATTGTGAAGGTTGCATGGCGCCTTGATCAAACACGACGCACGACGCGACGGTAGCCTCACCCATTGTGTGGGAAATGTCGAAGCACTCAACCCGCTGCAGGTTGTCCATTTGCAGTGCGTCTCTCATCAGGCTCAGGCGTTTTTCATGTGACGCTGTCTCCGTCAATCTTTGCTCAATTGCGAAGCTTGCGTTTTTGATAGCCATCGCCATCCAGTTCTTGCCTTCTCCGCTGGGTCTGGTCACGATTGCGACCCGGCGGCCTGCTGTCTCGGAAAGTGTTTCCTGCCATTCACTGATATCGAATTTGCCTTCCAATATCAACTGCGAAGGCGGCTTTAGCCCGATATAGTGCTGCTCAATGAAGGCGCCGACAATTGTCTGCAGATCCGCATCCGCAGCGTTGACGGGGAAAAGGCTCTTGTCACCGAGGTGACGTCCGCCCCGAATCATCACCAGGTTTACACACCACGTGCCCGCAATTTCCAGGGCAGCAATGACGTCGACATCGCGCTCACTTGATGATTCGACAAATTGCTTTGTGAGTACACGTTGCAGTGATCGGATTTGATCACGAAATC
>JBDTPE010000063.1:0-9619 GCA_039932875.1 Betaproteobacteria bacterium
ACGCTGATCGCCTTGGATAACGTGGAACTCTTCAGGCCGGCAATCGCCTCGGCATAGCGGCCCATGTCACCGGCGGTAGAGCGAATTGCGCCAGCACCAGCGTGGGCGAGGGGAAGGTCCCATGCCGGTGTCGGTTGACCCTTGGCATCGTGCGGCTGCGCAAGGCGCGCGGTGAATTTCTTCGGGTCGCTAGTGGTGCTGGTCATATTGAGTGGCTGCAAAATGCGCGTCGTAAGCAACTCTTCATAGCTGGTCACCTTAGCCGCGCGCGTCAGCACGTAGCCGAGCAAGCCAAAACCAATATTCGAATACTCGTACTCCGCATTGCGTGCGCGCGTGGGTGTGAAAGTTTTGACGAAGTCGAGCAGGTCCCGTTCCGTGTAATCGGCATACGGATCTTTGGGGTCTTTGGGTTGCATATTGCTGGCGAGTCGCGGCAGCCCGGAGCGCTGTGTGGCCAAATCCGCCAGTCGAATCGGCGCGTCGGCTGAATCGCGCAGCTTGATGCCATCCGGCAGAAATTTTTCGACCGGGTCGTCGAGCCTGACCTCGCCTTTTTCGTCAGCGATAGCCAGCAGCAGACCGGTAAAGGTCTTGGTTACGGAGCCGATTTCAAACAGGTCATCAGGCTTCACGGCCTCGCCCGGACGCGCCATACCCGCTGTAACCACACGGATGCCACTGGCATCCACCAGCGCGACGGCAACACCTTTGGCTTTGTTGTTGGCGATGAGATATTTATTGAGGATGGCTTCGACCTCGGCGTTGGTCGGCAGCGTAGCCATCGCGATGGATGGCAGGAAGAGCATGATTGGCAGGAGACGGGTAAGTCTGGCGAAGAGATGATGGCGCATTGCATGCTCCGGTATTATTGACAGGCCGTACTTTCGCACTGAAGTGCGGTCCGATCAACTCGCCTGCGGATGAAATACTGACATGAAAGGACGAATCGCCGGTTTCATGCGATCAGCATCATCAAGCCCCATCCGATTCAAATTCAACAGGTCACTCGCATGAGGACCGAACACCCCGAGGTACTTGTGATCGGTCTGGGCGCCATGGGCAGCGCGACTGTCTATCACCTTGCCAAACAAGGCGTAAAGGTAATCGGCATCGACCAATTTACACCGCCGCATGTCTACGGCTCTTCGCACGGCGAAACGCGCATCACCCGGCAGGCGATTGGAGAGGGTTCGCAATTCGTGCCGCTGGCGATGCGCTCGCACCAACTTTGGCGGGAGCTTGAGGCGGAATCCGGCCAATCACTGCTCACCGCATGCGGCGGCCTGATCATGGCGCGCCATGGTAGTGCGAGCCGGATGCACGAGCAGCGGGACTTTCTTGGTAATACGATCCGCGCAGCGGAGGCGTTTGGCATCGCGCACGAAAAACTGCACGCTGTAGCGATTGCTTCACGTTTTCCACAGTTCATGTTGCAAGGCGATGAGGTTGGCTACTTTGAACCTGGCGCTGGCTACCTGCACCCTGAAGAATGTGTCGACGCGCAACTCACAATGGCCGGACGATACGGAGCGGATCTACGCGTTGGCGAGACCGTGCAGCGCATTGCAAAAATGCCGGCGCAAACGATTGTAGAAACCAATCGTGCGCGTTATGCGGCCAAAACCACCGTCGTTTGCGCCGGCCCGTGGATCCCACAACTATTGCCCCAAATGCGCGGGGCGTTAACGGTGCGCCGGCAGGTCTTGTACTGGTTTGAACAAACGGCGGAGTCGCCACGCACTCTTTCGTATGCGCCCGGTGATTTCCCGATTTTTATCTGGCACTGGGGGGAAGGCGAAGAAGATGTGTTCTACGGTTTTCCACAAATCGGCGGTGCTAACGCGATAAAGGTCGCGACCGAACAAAACACATCGTCAACGACACCGCAAACGGTAAACCGTGACGTCGGGGAAAATGAAATTTCGTCGATGCATGCGCGCCATCTGGACGGCAAGTTGCGCAACGTCAAACTGCGCTGCGCCAACGCGAAAACCTGCCTTTATACCAATGCGCCCGGCGCAAATTTCATCATTGACTTTCTGCCCGATGCGTCTGACATGATCGTGGTTTCAGCGTGCTCCGGACATGGATTCAAACACTCGGCTGCCATTGGTGAAGCCGTGGCCACAATGGCAACAACGGGCAAATCGCCCGATGTTTTGCTGCCATTTACGATGAAACCAAATCAGGGATGCGTTGAACCAGCCGATCACTGATTGCGGCAATTACTTTCTCATCGCGCCAATGCGGCCACTGACAGAACTGCACACATTGTTATTGGCGACATAGCGCGCGGTAAAGCCATGCAGGTTCGATTCAATTTCAAGTATGTCGTAGGTCCCTGACAGTCCACCCGGACAACTGTAATTTCCTTGTGCGCGGCCCACGCGACCGTTCTGCGTATAGCTCCCATCATAGCTGCACACCGTTCCGTCGGGCTGACGCGCGGTCATGATTAACGATTTATCATTGTGGGCGATGCTGAATTCCGTCACGTTGTTGAAATCGCCGTTAAAGGCTTGACCGGTGCATCCAGATTGCACCTGCTTCATGGCGCCAACGTATTGACCGCTGAGGTCGTTGGCACGGAATGTTTGACGGGTGACGACCTTGGTCACTGAAATGCCATCGATGGTGTAAGAAATGGTCGCCAAATCGAGAAACGCCGTGAACGTCACTGTGCCGACACTGCGGCCGGAAACAGCCGCTGGATTGAAGAAGTTGGCGAAATAGGGGCCGGTAAACTCATACATCGTTCCTGTGTAAGTGGCGGCGCCCTGCGAGTTTTGGCCACTCAGCGCGGCCTGACCTGTGTACCAAGTCGCTTTTCCGGTTGGGCCATAAATAAAGAAGGTAAGAAAAATCACTTCACGCTGGTGGGTCACATTCACACCCCAGCCGGCTTCACTTTCGTTGAACCAGAGGTCTGAAAGATCAGCGGTAAACGTGTTGGCAAAAGAGGATGCGCAAAAGCTCATCGCAGCGATCAACATCCATTTTTTTAGTGTGTTCATTTGTGACCCCTAAATCGGTTGCATTTTTTCGTGCTCGTTCGCAGATGATCTGCGGGTGCGAGTGGTTGATGAATGGAGAGTGGCTGAAAGGCTCATGCGTGCGAATTTTCACGCTGCAGCCACCGGAAACCCACAGTTACCTGTACGTTCCAGGCGGCTATCATTGTTTGCCGACTTACTGGCGACGCGGGTTGTCCGGCGCACGGTCGAGCCGGTTAGGCACACCATCACCATCGCGATCACGCGGGGTGCGGTCCCATTTGCCGCCTTCGATAGCCCACTTGCCGTTGTCGCGCTGTACCCAGCGATTCGGATGGTAGTAAAAGCCTGAACGTTCGCGCTCCCAGTGTCCCTTGACCCACGTATGACGGTTGTGGCGCCAGTTCCAGTAGCCGGGCGCCCAGACATAGCCGGTGCGAGATGCTGGCACCACTTCATGTCGAAGTGGCGGCGGCGGCGTGGTGATATAGACCTCTACGGCTGCATTTACGGTTGGCGCGAGAGTGGCGAATGTTGACGCCACGATGGCACCCAACAACAATTTGCGATTCCACATACACGTCTCCGGCTTTGTTTGTCGATGGCAAAGAGTACTGCCCGCCCCGCGCAAACCTTGTAGGACCAACACCATATGAGCTGTAAGCAATTGCAGCGAAGCGGCAGCGATCTCCTGACGTATAAGCCCGATGTGCCGAGTTGCCGACCGAGATTTTTTCTCCGCCCCGAGTGTAATTCGACCGACTACAATCGCGGCTATTTGCCAATCGGAATGGGACGTTGTCCTACAGTTAAGGCTATCGAGTTGGCGCAACATGGAATGACACATTGTTGCGAACAGTCAGGAGCAGTCATGGAAAAGAAGACCCGTTTGCGAGCAACCGCAGACGCAGCGTTGAAGAAAGATTCTTCGCCTGCCGCGGACACCCCTGAAGTGGAGAAACCGGCGAGCAATCCGTCGCAGCCACTGGGAAAACCGCCCGTGCGCGTCAAGGCGCATGTCGATCAGACAACCATTCAGGAAAAGGGCGCTGACGCGTTACCGGTGTCGGACTACCCGCTCAAACGGGGGCCGTCCGCAGCGAATGCGCTTGATTTGCAGGAGCAATCACGGTCGCGCGTGAAGAGCAGCTAGCATTGGCGGGCATCTTCTGAACCGTTCGCGAGCGGCGCCTACGCTAGACCTTCGCCCGTGGGAAGTTATGATAAACCCCGTTCGTCCTGTCCCTGCCAAAGCACATGCATGCAAGGTGTTGATTCCATTGGGTGACGCTGTGGTTTAACAAGCTCACCACGAATGGATTCAAGTTTTCCAGAAGCAGTCCTGTAGGCGCCGTGAATTTCGTCGAATGCGGACAGCCAACTTGAACCCAGCACTAGTTGCTGACTCCCCGCTCACAGGGCCGAATTCGGCTTTGCAAGCGTGCTGTTCAAGCGGCGATCACGCCAGACAAGGCAAGGGCGCTCAACAAGGTAATACAGCACAGACCCGAGAAGTAGTGTAGACACGGCGTAAATGGCAAACATGAGTACGCCGGATATTTGCATAGTTGGATCAGTAGCGCCCTCAACGAAATGGAATGCAATCTTGTGGCTTAGGTAAAGGCTATATGAAATGGCTGCAAGCCAACCGGCGCCCGGCACCCTGAAACGACCCAGAAGTCCATTGGTGCTCGATGCGGCAACCACAAACAAGCCGAATCCGCACGATAGCAGTGGCCAACCAATGGTATTCGCGATCAAGCCAGTGCGATCACGAAATATCCATAGCGAAAGAGTTGACACTGACAAGCCGGCAACCAAACAAATACCTGATCGCGCTTGCAGGTTCGACCATTGGTGAGTCCGATAAACGCGCAGGAACGCCAGCATTACGCCGACCAGAAGTCCGTCCAGCCTCATCCATGAGGGATAGTAAATATCCTCGATGAACCAATTGCGCGGCGGATTCAGCGCAGCATCGTGAATCCAAACGGCGCCGCGAAGGACGACACCAGATAGCGCTATGAAGGCGCACGCAATGAAGAATCTCGATGCTGATGGTCGTTTAGCCAGCCACACCGCGAGCAGTGGGAAGATCAGATAAAAATGCTCCTCCACGCAAAGTGACCACGCGTGTGAAAACGCCTGGTTGCGAGAGTAATCGATCAGCAAATTCATCGTGAATGTCGCAAATTGCCACCATGGTTGCATTCCAGTAGCCTCGCGTACAGCTGGAAAGCAGGAATATAGTGCCAGCACCACAAAAAACGCGGGCAATATTCGCCAAGCGCGGCGCACATAAAACGCTGGGTAAGACAGCGTTTCGCCTCTTTGCAGGGGGCGCAATACTTGTGTGCCTATCAGGAAGCCACTGAGTACAAAAAACATGTCTACGCCGGCCCATCCATAGCGAGAGAGCCAGTCGAAGCTAGTGCCCAACCCGCCGACGATGTAGGAGTGAAACAACATTACCCACACAATGGCAATCGCGCGAAGAAGATCCAGGCCAGATATTCGATTCATCAGGAAAGTGGAACACCCAAATTGGTAAGCGTAAGTAGGTGATGGCGACGAAGACAGTCCAGTTTCCAACAGGGCGCATTGCTTAACACAGCAGTTGTCAAAATAAGACCGACAATTTCAACCTCCCACTTTGTGATTCTGAATACCCAGGTGCGCGGGATGTGAAAGTCGGCAGATATTCATTGGGCATGCGAGTCTCATTCACCCGACAGCGGGACCATTAACTGGGCCTCTTTAACTCCAAATTGACGGCGTCACCGAGCGTGCGAAGTTCCTTCGGTGCAGCGAAAATGGCTTGCACTCATGGATGTTGTAGTCCCCCTAACTATATGGATTCTGAACATACGCAACGTCATAACCGAATCCCGATTTCCACAAATCATGCGAGCACCACGCGCCGACCACTAGACGCAAACAAAATTGCCCCGGTCAAAACCGGGGCAATTTCTTGGCTCACATTTATCGCTGCAGACTTTAACCCTTGATGTGCTTTGCCAAAAATTTCTCCATCGCCTCATAAAATTCAAAGCGATTCTCTTCATTTCGGAAGCCGTGTCCTTCGTTATCTTTCACGAGGTACTCGACATCGACGCCGCGTTTTTTCAGCGCCGCCACCATCTGGTCTGACTCATCCTTGTTCACGCGCGGGTCTTTCGCACCTTGAGCCACCAATAACGGTGTCTTGATTTTGTCGGCGTGGAAAACCGGCGAGGCGGAGGTAAGCAGGTCTTTGTCGGCAATCGGGTCGCCAACCATTTCCTTGAGCATCTCAAGATACGGTTTCCAGTACGGCGGGATGGTATTCATGAAGGTGAACAGGTTTGACACGCCTACGTAATCGACCGCAGCGGCATACAAATCCGGCGTAAAGGTAATACCGGCCAGCGTGGTGTAACCGCCGTAGCTGCCGCCGTAAATGGCGACGCGTTTCGGATCGGCGATGCCTTCCTTGATGAGCCATTGCACGCCGTCAGTGACGTCGTTTTGCATGGTCTTGCCCCATTGCTTGAACGAGGCTTCCCAGAATTTGCGACCGTAGCCGGTGGAACCACGGAAATTCATTTGGAATACGGCGTAGCCGCGATTGGCAAGAAACTGCACTTCCGGATTGAAGCCCCACTGATCCCGGTACCACGGGCCGCCGTGCGGGTTGACGACGACTTTCAGGTTTTTGGCGGCAACACCTTTTGGCAACGTCAGGTAACCATTGACCGTGAGTCCATCGCGCGTGGTGTACTTGATCGGCTTCATGTCGGCCAATTCAGCCTCAGGCAGCCATGGTGATATGTCGCTGATGAAATCGAGCTTGGCGGTCTTGGTGTCGAACAGGTAGCGCTTGCCGCGGGTCTTGTCGTTGTAGCTGGCGACGATGTATTTATCTTCGGCTTTGTTGGTTGACGTGAAGGCCACTTCGTAGCCGGGCAGCTTGCCCTCCACGGTCTTGAACAAGGCTTCGGCATCCTTGTCGAGATACTTGTGCTGCTCTTTCCAGGTCGTGAAATTGGCAGTCGTGAGTACTTTGCGTTTGCGCGAATATGAAACGCCACCCATATCGACTTCGGCACTTTCAGCGATCAACTTGCCTTCTTTCGCGGTGACTGGGTCGAACTCAAAAATGGCGGATTTGTCGCGGCCACGATTTGAATTCACGATCAATCGCTTGTTATCGAACGAGAATAGAATGGGCTCGACCTGCTCTTTGAAATTGGTGGTGAGGATGGGCTTGAACGCATCGCCCTCTTTGTCGCGGTAGAGCAGCGTGGTGGAGGTGCCATCGGTAGTGCCAGCCACGCGCAACTTGCCCTCGTGGTCGGTCATCCATCTGGTGATATTGCCGGGGTTCTGTGCGATCAGCTTTTCTTCGCCGGTGGCGACATTGATACGGAACACATCGAATAGCTTGGCATCGCGGCGATTGTGCGAAATGATGACGTGCTGGTCATCATCGAGCAGGCCATCTATTACCTCGGCGCGCACCTTTTCGCCTGGAGTTAGATCCTTCAGATCCTCGCCCTTGATATTTACCGAAACCACGTGGAAATTCTCGTCGCCGCCGAAATCCTTCGCGTACAGGATACGGTCGCCTTTCCAGAAATAGCCACCGATGTCGCGCGCTGTTTCACCGGTGACACGTTTGGTTTCGCCGCCGCCGACCGGCTTGACGAACACATTCATGCGGCGCTCAAACGGTGCGCGCCACGAGAGGTATTTGCCATCAGGTGAAATCTGGTGGCTGGCTTCCTGCGGATTCTTGAAAAAATCGCGCATCGGGATCTGCTTTGCCGCTTGCGAGAATGCGGCCGTTGAGTAGCCGACGGTGCCGCCGATCAAACCGATGGTGATCGCGCCCGCAAGCGCGCCCTTTGTGAATAACTTCATCTTGTCGTCCTTGTCAGATGTGGAGGTTTCGTTCGCGCGTAGCCGCATGCGGTTGCCCATAAAAGCGGAATGGCGAAAGTGCGCGCAGTTTAGCGACGAGTAGCCGGATTATCCGCTTTCAGACGATGGAATGCTGGGTTTGCGGCATGAACGACCAGCTATGCCGATGGTCACTGCCGGTGTCAATTACAGCGGCAGAGCCTCGTCAGCAATTCTCCCGCTGGCAACCAGTTCGGCAAACTCATCCCTGAGCCGCGCACTCTCGTCCATTGCGCGTTGCCAGTAACGTAGGCGGCCTTCGTAGTCATCGATGAAGCGTTTGAAATCGTTGCGATCCGGGAGCTTCCTGTGGGGCAGCGAATCCAGATACTCTCGCGTCGGTGACAACAGGATCATATTGTCCAGCCACGGCCCTTGCGCTTTGCGCCAAGGCATCGCCTTATCCAGCCAGCCGGGAATGATACGGTCGGTGAAGTGCGGATACAGCACCAGGCCGGGCGTGCGATGGTAGGGCAGATGCAAGTGGTAATCGATGATGCCGCCATCCCAATAGGTACCTGGTGGCGCATCGGCGATATGGGGCACGCCCTGCAATACCAGTGGGATGGAGCCTGAAGCGATCAGGGCGTCGCCGAAATTAGCGGGCGTGAGCTTCACGTAGTGGGTGTGAAATTGATCGAAGGATTTTTCACCATCGGCCTGAAAGCCAATACTGGCGCGGTTCTCCGCAGTATCGTCGCCACCGTTTGGTCGGTCCGCATAGAACCAGACCCGATCCAGAAAATGTCGCAGGTACGGTCTGCCGACAGCGTTGGCCAGTGCCGCCATCGCGAAGCCGGCAGGGGTGCGTCCACGCGCCTCGCGCGATAGCACGCCCTTGCCGCGCACCACCAACACGTTTAGCTGGTAATGCGGATGGGCGAGCAACTCCGCCTCTCGGCCGTCAAATAGCGAGTCGGTGAGGTCGCGGGCGTAGGCGGAAACAAATTTCGCATCGACCTTTTTCGGATACTTCTGTTCGCTATAGGCTTTGGCGAGTGCGGCCAGCGCTTGGCGTGTATCGCTACGGCAAACTGCCGCAAAGCGCCAGGCGCCGATGGAAGCGCCGATTAGCTTGATTGGTTTGATTCGCTCAGCGAAACCCGAGGGCAGCCAATCGGCGAACAGGTATTCGTCCAAACGGGCGAGCCCCAACCCTTTCGGGCCACCAGCAGCACCAGGAACGATGTCGATATCGTTTGGTTGCAGGCCATACTCGCGCAAGTGCTTGAGGGCGCGTGGGCCGGCGCGGACTACCAAGGATTTCATGCTTTATGTCACGACAATTGTTCGTGGGGATGCACTATTGTCGCGTATTTGGCAGTCTAGAATGCCCCCTCACCTCCCCCTCACCGTTCAGCGAACAAAAGCCATCCCCATGTCCCAATTATTTTCCCCGCTTACCCTTCGCGAATTGACCTTCAAGAATCGCGTGTTTGTTTCACCCATGTGCCAATACAGTTGTGTTGATGGCATGCCGAACGAGTGGCATATGGTGCATCTGGGTTCACGCGCCGTCGGTGGTGCAGCGATGGTGATGACTGAGGCCGCTTCGGTGACGCCTGAAGGCCGCATTTCTCCAGAGGATGCCGGCATCTGGTCTGACGCACATGCCGACGCGTGGAAGCCTATTGCTGCATTCATCAAGGCGCAGGGCGCAGTACCGGCTATCCAGCTCGCGC
>JBDTPE010000064.1:0-9619 GCA_039932875.1 Betaproteobacteria bacterium
AGTCTCAAATACGATTTGCTGTTCGATGTCGATGCATTGCATCGTGGCATGCTTAACCTCGATTTACGCGGCACGCATAGTGGCCTCTTTTCGCCCGACGAGCGTGTGTTGCGCTACAACGTGGCCGGGGCGAGTGGCAGGACAGTATTCACTCAGTATTTTAGGGCCGGCATCTGGCACGTATGGACGGGATGGGACCATATGCTATTTCTTGTCGGCCTCTTTCTTCCAGCGGTAGTGCGGCGGCGTAATGGCGAGTGGATCGCGGCGACGGACTTGAAAGTCACGCTCACCGTCACCGCGATTATGGTGACCGCGTTCACACTCGCACACGCGCTGTCGCTTTCACTTGCCGCGACTGGGTGGTTCTCGCCACCGTCGCGTCTTGTTGAATCTGGTGTGGCCGCAAGTGTACTCTTTGCGGGGCTAAACAATCTCGTCCCGATGGTCTATCGTCGTCTGCTATGGCTTGCTGCAGGTTTCGGCCTCATTCACGGTGCCGCCATTGCCGGCGGACTGATCGAGCTTGGACTGCCTGCTGGCGACCGCGTTTGGTCGCTGCTCGCATTCAACCTGGGTGTCGAAACCGCGCAACTCTTCGTGCTGCTTGCCGTGATTCCCGCCAGTTTTATTTGCCGACGTTCCTGGTGGTACCGCTGGCTGCTACTCATTCCCGGTTCAGCGTTTATCACAGGTATTGGCCTGCTCTGGCTGATACAACGCGCGTTCAATGTTGATTTAGGTGTGCTCCCGTTCTGATCGATAGTCAGTGAAACTGCGCGATCAGTAACAAGATAAATGCAACCACTGCTTCACCAAAAACTTGCAAGCAATATCGCGATATCGACGACAAGCAGAATCGCGAGAGCCGAACTACCCAGTCTACGCAAGATGCAGTATCCATCAGTCCCCGCATCGCTCAACTCATAGCGCACTTGACCGCGAATTCCTTGGGTCAGAGACATTGTGCACATTAGTTAGTCCGGGTCGCGTGCTAACAGGTCGATGCTTTCGGTATGCTATTAGTACGACGCTGATTTGGTAATTGTCGAGATTCTTCTGTGGCGATTCTTGCGCGCTGACTTCGGCAATTTACAATAGCAATTATTGATCTTTTATTTCTCCACAAGGCGAGTTGCGATTCCATTTGCCGAGCTACGAGTTTTTTGTCACGAAACACTTGTAGAGCACTGTCGCCAACCGACTGCTGATCAAGACTTTGGTAACTTCGCCTGCAATTCCGCCCGTCGTGCCAGGCTCTCCGGCGGCCATAAAGTTGCTGCCGTGTAGTACTCAGTGAAAGCTGGCATACCCTCCGGCAGTACTACCCAAGGCTGCTTGGATTCGGTGAAGATGTGAGCGTCCGGCGGCAACAGACCGGGCTCATCCAGCGTACCGACGCGCACGAATCGAACCGCATCGCCGCCACCGGCATAGTTGCTCCACAGCGCAATTTTGCAGGCGGGACAACGCGAAATTTTCTGCCCCTTGCCGCTGTTGGACGGGGTATTAACAGCCTCCACGTCGCCTATCATAAGTTGTACACGATCCGCCTCGATGATCGCGTTCAACGCGAACGATGCGCCCGTCTCACGCTGACACCAGCGGCAATGGCAACAGTTGACGAACATTGGGGCGCTGGTCATTCGGTAGCGAACGGCACCGCAGGTACAGCCGCCTTCGTAAGTTCTGGTCTCGGTGGTCATGATGGGATTATCTTCGCATATTGCGCTTTTTGCACTGGCACGGGCGATAAAACGCGCCGCCTCCTGGGTCCTGAAACGTGACCGGCAGGTGCAGACCTCACAAATGTTTCGTCGGCGCAATCACAATCACATAAACTTGTGAGTCACGATTAACTGGAGTCCCCGCACTGTGTCACAAGACGAAAAAGACGCCCGCCTTGGGCAGGAAATCCAGTATCTCGGCCGCCTGCTCGGCGAAGTCATTCATGCGACGGGTGGCGACGTCATTTTCAACCGCATCGAGCATATTCGAAAGCTCGCCGTTGCTCTGCGCCGCGAAGATGCGCGCGAGGATTTCGCTGGTTTCAAGACTGCGCTGGATCATGAGCTCGACGGACTCAGCATCGAGCAGAAGCTGAGCGTGGTGCGGGCGTTCAGTCACTTTTCACTGCTTGCCAACATCGCCGAAGATCGGCACCAGAATCGCCGTCGCCGCGCCCATCGAATCGCGGGCTCGGCGCCACAACTGGGCAGCTTGCGACATGCGCTTGATGCTCTTGCCGCCAGGGATATCTCGGCGATAAAAATTCACTCCTGGCTGAAGCACGCGCTGGTGAGCCCGGTGTTGACCGCCCATCCGACCGAAGTGCAACGCAAATCGGTGCTTGATTGCGAACGCGAAGTCGCGCGCCAACTGATTCAGTTGGAACGTACGGACCTGCTACCCGAAGAGCGGCAGGAGTCGGAGAGCGGATTGAAACGTTCGATTCTGCAGCTCTGGCAAACTGCGATGCTGCGGCTATCGCGGCTACGGGTAGTCGATGAAATCGAGAATGGTCTAAGCTTTTACCGCTATACGTTTCTGTCAGAGCTGCCGAAGATTTATCGCGATATTGAAGTCGCACTGGGTCCAGACCAGCGCGTTCCAACCTTCTTTAGAATGGGTTCCTGGATCGGCGGAGACCGTGATGGCAACCCGTTTGTCACCGCTGAATCGTTGGAAGGCGCGATCCGCCGCCAGTCTACGGTTGCGTTCGAGCATTACCTGTTCGAAGTGCATCATCTGGGCACCGAGTTGTCGATGTCCACCCGGCTGGTCACGCCAACTGCAGCACTCATGGCACTCGCACAGATGTCGGGGGACGGTTCGGCACATCGCCAGGATGAGCCGTATCGCCTGGCGCTCATCGGCGTATATGCCCGCCTAGCCGCAACCATGGCGACGCTGGCCGGCGCGCAGCCGATTCGCAAACCCGAGGTTACGTTATCAGCCTATGCGAGTCCACGCGAATTTCGTGAAGACCTCGATATCATCGCCAAGTCTCTTGTCTCGCATGCCAGTGGAGAACTCGCGGCTGGCCGGCTTGTGCAGTTGCGCTATGCCGTCGACATTTTTGGCTTTCATCTAGCCTCGATCGACATGCGGCAGAACGCGGATGTGCATGAAGTGGTGGTGGCCGAACTTCTGAAGAAAGCTGCCGTTTGTCCGGACTATCTGGCACTCGAAGAATCTGCGCGGGTTGCCGTGCTGCTTCACGAGCTCGGCAATCCGCGCTCATTGCGAATCACTGGCGAGACATACAGTGAGATTTCGGTTAGCGAACTGAATGTATTTCAAGCTGCTGCCGGGATCAATGCCCGCTTTGGCAACGATGCTGTGCCGAATGCCATCATTTCCAAGGCCGCTTCAGTGAGTGACCTGCTGGAAGTAGGATTGCTGCTAAAAGAAACCGGCTCATTGACGTCATGCGACGGCGGGCAGAACCTGAAAATTTCAGTTATCCCGTTGTTTGAAACCATCACCGATCTGCAGTCGGCGGCAGGCATCATGCGCGCCGCCTTTGCGCAGCCCTTGTATCGCACGTGGCTGGATAGCCGCGAAGGCGTGCAGGAAATCATGCTCGGGTATTCCGACAGCAACAAGGACGGCGGCTATCTGACGGCGAACTGGGAGCTTTACTGCGCGCAGAAGGGCTTGGTCGACCTAGGGAAGGAGGCCGGGGTGCACCTGCGCATGTTTCATGGCCGCGGTGGCACCGTCGGGCGCGGTGGCGGGCCTACGTTTGAGGCCATCCTCGCGCAACCGGACGGCTGCTCGACATCGGGGCTCAGGACTACCGAGCAGGGCGAAGTGATCGCGGCCAAGTACTCCGATACCGAACTCGGTCGACGCAATTTCGAGACGCTGATTTCGGCGGCCATGCTGTCGAATTTTCCGGCTGCCGAGCGCCGCGACAAGCCGCATTGGTGGGAAGTCATGAGCCTGCTTTCAACGAGTGCCTGTGCCGCCTATCGCGACCTCGTTTACGAAACGCCGGGGTTCGTGGATTTCTTTCGCAGCGCGACACCGGTAGGCGAGATCGCCGGCCTAAATATCGGCAGCCGCCCGGCATCGAGAAAGTCGTCCCAAGCGATCGCCGATTTGCGCGCGATTCCGTGGGTGTTTAGCTGGAGCCAATGCCGCCTTTCCATTCCCGGCTGGTACGGCTTCGGTAGCGCCTTGCAGCAGTGGCTGGCAGCCGCGCCACAGGGGCGCGAAGCTGCGCTGGTCGATCTGCGCGAAATGTACGCGGACTGGCCGTTCTTTCGTACCGTGCTCGCCAACATGGACATGGTACTGGCCAAAACCGATCTCGCTATCGCCACCCGCTATGTCGATTTGGTTCCGGACCCGCGATTGCGCGAAAGCGTATTTTCGACGATCAAGACTGAATGGCAGCTTACAGTAGACATGCTGCGTGCCATTACCGGTAACACCGTGTTCCTCCAGGACAATCCTGCCCTGGCGCGAAGCATCCGCAATCGCTTCCCCTATCTGGATCCACTCAATCATTTGCAGATTGATTTGCTGCGTCGCTATCGCGCCGGGCAAGCCGACGAAAAGACCAAGCGCGCGATTCACCTCACCATCAACGGCCTGGCCGCAGGGTTGCGGAATAGTGGATGAGCGTGGACACAAAGATGTCCCTGCGGACATCTTTGTGCCTCGCGAATCCGAGCCGCATGTAGGCGGCAAGGTGGGAGAGCGCGGGTTTGCACGGCGCATGCGCCGTGCAGCGCGAATCCGAGCGTTATGCGCGAGGTGGATGAGGGTAGGCAAGCATTAATAACGCGCCAATCAAAAAATTTGCCGTCGCCCCAGCGAAGGCTGGGGACCAGCCCATTTCGACGTCTGACCTCAAGTCTTAGAAGTGAAGTTGGATCGGACTGGGTCCCAGCTGGGACGACGGCGTGGAATTGCGCATTTCACATACATCGCGCAGAACGCCATTCCACGCGCCTTATCTACCATTTCTAGCCTAAACACCGCACCAAATATAGGCTTTTGCGTCGAAATCTCTCTCCAGAAAAATATTTAAGCCACCTTAACCCTTTCCCCAATCACCACCGTTTAACGATGTATCCCCCTCAACAACGTGGAGAGCATCGTGAAACCATTGACATCCCGCACAATTTCCTTCGCAGCCGCCGTCCTCGTCGGCTGCCTCAGTCTCGCCAGTCCAGCGTTTGCCCAGCTACAACCGACTCCATCCAACATCTGGATCCCACCGCGACTGGTGATCCCGGTCCGCACCGATCTGCCGGTGCAAATGCAATCGGTAAGGATTCGCGCTGAAGTCAGCGGGCGCCTGGCGTTCACGGAACTGGAGTTGACGTTCTTCAATCCCAACGCACGCGTGCTCGAAGGCGAGTTGCAGTTTCCGCTGCTTGACGGGCAGAGCGTGGCCAGTTTTGCGATGGACGTGAACGGTGCCATGCGCGAAGCGGTGCCGGTAGACAAGGCACGCGGGCAAATGGTATTTGAGGAGGTCATTCGTGGCCGCATTGATCCGGCATTGCTGGAAGTCACACAAGGCAACAGCTTCAAATTGCGCGTATATCCGATACCGGCCTCCGGCACCAAGCGCGTGGTGCTGCGCATCAATGAGATGCTTTCCGAACGCAAAGGTCGACTCGCGTACCGTATGCCGATCGAGTATGCCGACAAGGTAGGTACATTTTCATTCGACTTGAACGTAGCCGGCGTATCGGTGGCTCCACGCATCGCGTCACAAACATTCGGGCCACTGCCTTTCAATCGTGGCAACAACGGCTTTCGCGCCCAGTTCACGCGTAGCGATTTTGCAGGGCGCGGCGTGCTGGATGTGGAAATCGCCGCCACCCGCACTCCGCAAATCTCCACGCAGGTATTCGAAGGCCGACAATACTTCCACGCCGATATTCCACTGGCTTCGGTGGAAGCGCCACGCGCCATTCCGAATCTGGTCGGCCTGATCTGGGATAGCTCAGGCAGCGGCGCGGCACGCGATCACGGTCGCGAATTTGCCTTGCTCGACGCTTATTTCAAAAAAATGCGCAACGGCGAAGTTCGTCTGACGCGAATCCGCGATATCGCTGAGCGAACAGAGCGGTTTGCAATCCTCAACGGCAATTGGCGCAAGTTGCGCGACGCGTTAACGGCGACGGCGTACGACGGTGCCACCAATCTCGGCGCGATCGTGCCCGATGCTGAGGTTCGCGAAGTGTTGTTGTTCAGCGATGGCCTGGCAAATTACGCCGATCAGCCGATCCCAGCAATGCGCGTGCCACTCTATGCCGTTTCGGCAGCCGTCAAGTCCGACCCCGTCATGCTCCGGCATCTTGCGCATTGCAGTGGTGGCCGTTTTATTGATTTGAATGCTGACGCGCCAGCCGAAGCTGCACGCAAGATCACTTTCGCGGTCACCCGTGTGGCTAGTGTTGACGCCGATGGTGCGCAGCAACTTGTGATGACCTCGCCCTATGCCGGTGAGGGCCGCATTTCAATTGCTGGTGTACTGACCGAAAACGCGACCACGCTTCGCGCCAATGTTGTAAACCCCAACGGTAGAACATCTGTCATAGAGATCCCATTGAACGGCGGCTCGTCATCCAGCAGCCTCGCCGCCGCACTCTGGGCGCGCATGCGCATTGCCGAACTCGAAGGCGCCTTCGATTTCAATCGCGCCGAAATCCGCAGATTAGGTCGCGCGTTCGGTTTGGTCACACGCGAGACGTCGCTGATCGTGCTGGATCGCATTGAAGACTATGTGCGCTACGAAATCGTCCCGCCAACGGAGATGCGCGCAGATTACCAGCGCATGCTGACCAATGCGGCCCAACAGCGCACCGCAGAACGCAAATCGCATCTAGACAATGTGGTACGCATGTTTGTCGAAAAAACAACGTGGTGGAATCGCGATTTCCCAAAGAGTCGTCCGGCCAAAAAAGAAGTAGCCATCAGCATGGGTGCGGTTGCCGGAAACCTTGGCGAACTCTCGGTGCACGAGCGCCAGGAAAATCGCGCCGACGTGCGGGATTTGGCAACAGCGAACGCACCAACTGCAGCGCCTGCCAGTTCTGCCCCGCAAACGCCCAGGGTGATGGCCGCAAAAACGATGATGGCCCCACCAGTGTATGCGCCACCGGCATCTGGCGTTACCGCCCCTGCCGAGACCAAGATCAGTTTGCCACCTGCAAAAGCCGGTGCGACTTCCGCCAGCATCCAGCTACAAAAGTGGCAGCCCGATTCACCTTATGCCGCCCGTCTGCGCAATGCCGCAACCGCGGACATGTATCGCATCTACCTCGACGAGAAGCCAGGCTACCTCAACAGCACCGCGTTTTACCTCGACGCTGCCGACCTGTTCTTCGACAAAGGCTTGAATGCACTCGGCACCAGGATACTGAGCAACCTTGCGGAAATGGATCTGGAGAACCGTCACATTCTGCGTATTCTGGGTTATCGGCTGATGCAGGCCGGCCAGGCGAAGGCCGCCATTCCCGTCTTCAAGAAAGTGTTGGTGCTGAGCCCCGAAGAACCACAGTCATACCGCGATCTCGGGCTGGCGTATGCCGCCAACAAGGAAACGCAGCTGGCGATCAATACCCTGTACGAGGTGGTGATTCGCCCCTGGCATGGACGCTTCCCCGAAATCGAATTGATTACGCTGGCGGACCTCAACAGCATCGTCGCCACCGCAAAGAGCAAGCCAGACACTAGCCGCATCGATCCGCGCCTGCTCAAAAATCTGCCGCTCGATCTGCGCGTGGTGCTGACCTGGGATGCCGACAACACCGATATCGATCTATGGGTCACCGATCCGGATGGCGAGAAAGCCTATTACGGCCATCGCCTCACGTATCAGGGTGGTCGCATGTCGCTCGATTTCACCGGCGGCTATGGACCCGAAGAGTTCTCTCTCAAACAAGCCAAACCGGGCAAATACAAAGTCGAGGCGCAGTACTTCGGTGCCCGCAGTCAGAACGTGACCGGGGCAACCACGCTGCAGGTAAAGCTGGCCACCAAATTCGGTACGCCCGAACAACAAGAACAGATCGTCACGATGCGATTGAAGGGACAACAAGAGGTTGTGTTTGTGGGCGAGTTCGAGATGAAGGAAAAGCCGTAGACCCTATTTTTGCCTTGCCCCTTTTCCAAGTGGCAATTTACAAAGTGATCAAGGAGAACATCATGAAACGAGCAATTATCAGCGCAGCACTGTTACTCATCACCACACAGGCCCTCGCTATCGGTCGCATCGCCGACATCAGCGTGGTCGATAGACAACAGCAACGGTCGCTGCAGGTCTATTGGCATGAGGGCCGCGCATACGTCGAAGGCAAACCCGGCAATGAATACCAGATCGTCATTCGCAATCAGGCGGGCCAGGATGTACTGGCTGTGGTGTCGGTCGATGGCGTCAATGCCGTGACGGGTGAAAATGCAGCGCCCTCACAGGGTGGCTATGTGATCGACAAATGGAATCAACTTGAAGTGGCGGGATGGCGCAATAGCTATTCAACGACGGCGGCATTTTATTTCACGACATTGGCCGATTCGTATGCACCTCGTACGGGACGCCCGCAAAATGTTGGTGTGATTGGGGTCGCATTGTATCGGCGCAAAATCGAAACCATTCAGCGCGAACCCCAATTGAATCTTGGCCCGCAAGGAAGACTGAGCAAGGATGAGTCAGAGCGTGGCGATCAACGTCGCGCCGAAAGCGACGATGGCGCCCGTGCGGAGCGCAGCGCGAAGGCACGAAACTCCCCTTCGCCGTCGACTTCGGCACCGACCGCGCCCGCCTTGGAGGCGCCGATAGGCACTGGCTATGGTCGCAGCGAGGCGTCTGTTGCTCGCCGCGTGACTTTTGAACGTGCCACCGCTAGCCCGGAAGAAGTCGTTGCCATTCACTACGATAGCCGCGCCAACCTCATCGCTGCGGGCATCATTCGCGAGCACCATTGGCAAAGGCGCGAGCCGACGCCATTTCCTGGTAACTTTGTTCCGGCACCACCGCCTCGGTGGTAAACGCCGCTGCTCGGTTACACTTGCCCGCAGGATGACCGATGAAAACTCCGATGAAGCGCTCATGCTGCGTTACCAGGTTGGTGACGCGGCGGCGTTTGACGAACTCTACGCGCGCCATTGCGGTGGTCTGTTTCGCTTCATCACCCGCCAATGCCGGGTTCGCGAACGCGCCGAAGAAATTTTCCAGGATGTGTGGATGAGCCTGATTCAGGCCACCGAGCGCTACCGCGTGGAGGCGCAGTTCCGCACCTGGCTGTACACGGTCGCACACAACAAGCTAATGGATTATTTTCGTAGCAATGCGCGGGCTGAAGCGGTGTTGTTTGAGGTAAAGGATACTGACAACGAATCAGGCGAGCGTGCTGCAACCATTGAAGGCATTGCGAATCGAACAGCGGAGCCGATGGTGCAGGCCGAATCGCGCCAGCAGGGTGCGGCGATTCTGAAAATGCTGGAGAACCTGCCGGCACCGCAGCGCGAGGCTTTTTTGCTTTATGAAGAAGGCGGGTTGAGTGTGGAAGAGATTGCGCAGGCGACCGGTGTATCGTTTGAGGCGGCAAAGAGCCGCCTGCGGTATGCCGTCGCCAAACTGCGCGAAGGC
>JBDTPE010000065.1:0-9611 GCA_039932875.1 Betaproteobacteria bacterium
GCAATTTGGGCTGGCGTCCGTCGGGCCGTCTGCCGGCGATATTTCTGGAAGCGCTCTCCGCCTTGAAACCCGGCGAGACCACGGACATCTTGCGTAGCGCCAACGGCTTTCATATTGTGAAGCTGCTCGATAAACGCGGCCGCAATGAACAGCCAACCATTCAGCAAACACGCGCCCGCCATATCCTGATAAAACCAAAAGAGGGCGTGACCGACGACGATGCCCGTGAACGTCTTTCCCGGCTGCGTGAGCGCATCATTGGCGGCGCCGATTTTGCCGAACTGGCCAAGGTGCATTCTGACGACCCCTCCTCCACCAAGGGTGGCGAGTTGGGCTGGCTCTCCCCCGGCGACACCGTGCCCGAGTTCGAGCGGGTGATGAATCAGTTACGTGATAATGAAATTTCTGCGCCAATACAAACCCAGTTCGGCTGGCACCTGTTGCAAGTCGAAGAGCGGCGGACCGAAGGCGTCTCCGAGGAACGTCGTCGCGCCACTGCGCGCAACACGATACGTCTGAGAAAAACCGATGAAGCCGTTGAAGACTGGCTCAGACAAGCAAAGGACCGTGCATTTGTTGAGTTGAAGCTGGAAGAGAAGTAAGGATGCGTCTGATTGACGGGCGCTCCACGTAAGGCGTAATTCCGCCTGACCAATTCCCAAGGATTATTCCGTCTCCCCATGGAGATGGAGTAAGTTTCACAACGCCGGATTCATCACAACATGACCGTATCCAGGCCTAACACCATTGCGATAACCTCCGGTGAACCTGCCGGCATCGGTCCTGACCTGTGTGTAATTACTGCGGCTGGTCTGGCTGCAGACAGAGAGTCCCGGTACACGATACTCGCCGATGCAGACTTGCTGGCAGCTCGCGCCGACGCGCTTCGCGTCAGTTGGCCCATCATCGCCGACAACCTGCATATCGAGCATGTGCCACTTGCGACCGCTGTAGGCACAGGTGTGCTCAACGCCTCGAACAGCAGGTACGTACTCAGCCTGATCGATCATGCCGTCGACGGTTGCATGTCCGGCGAGTACGCGGCCATGGTCACGGCCCCGGTGCACAAAGGCATCATCAATGACGCCGGCATCAGATTCAGCGGACACACCGAGTATCTGGCCGACAGGACAAACACGCCGCAGGTGGTAATGATGCTGGTCGGGCGGCAAGCGCCCGTGCTGCGCGTCGCACTCGCCACCATCCATTTGGCGCTCAAAGATGTACCTGCTGCAATTACGCAGACCTCGTTGGAGCGCACCGTGCGTATCCTGCATGCCGATCTCAAAAAGAGATTCGGCATCAAGCAGCCGCACATCGTCGTCGCCGGCCTCAATCCACATGCGGGCGAAGGCGGCTATCTGGGCCGGGAGGAGATCGAGGTCATCCTTCCAGTATTGGAAAAGCTACGTGCAGAGGGGATGTACCTGGATGGGCCATTGCCAGCGGATACGCTTTTTACGCCTCGACACTTGAACGATGCCGATGCCGTGCTCACCATGTACCACGATCAGGGCCTGCCGGTTCTCAAATATGCGACGTTCGGCGAAGGCGTGAACGTCACGCTTGGTCTGCCGATCATTCGCACCTCGGTCGATCACGGCACTGCGCTGGATCTGGCGGGCACCGGCAAGATCGAAACCGGCAGCATGTTGGCCGCCATCGAATTGGCCGCACAGTTGTCGCGGCACCGGTAGAAATCCATGCTGCCACGCGCGAAGAAACGGTTTGGTCAACACTTCCTGACGGATCGTCATTACATTGCCCGCATCATCAGCGCGATTGCGCCACAGCCCGACGACGTGCTGGTTGAAATCGGCCCCGGCCCAGGCGCGATTACGGAGCCGCTATTGGATCGACTCAATCATCTGCATGCAGTGGAAGTGGATCGCGATCTGGCCGGCGCGTTGCGGCTGCAATTCGGCGAGGATAAATTGACGTTGCACGAAGCCGACGTGCTTGCGTTCGATTTCTCCGTTCTCGGTCCGCGCTTTCGCGCAGTGGGCAACCTGCCGTACAACATCTCCACGCCGTTTCTCTTTCATTTGGGCACGTTCGCGGATCAGCTGATCGACGGCACCTTCATGCTACAAAAAGAGGTGGTAGACCGCATGGTTGCAGCGCCCGACTCTGCGGCCTACGGCAGGCTCTCGGTAATGCTGCAATATCGTTTTGAAATGAAGCGCATGTTCGACGTGCCGCCCGGCGCGTTCACGCCGCCACCGAAAGTCGATTCGGCCATCGTGCGGTTGGTGCCATTGCCAGAAACTCGATTGCGTGCCGTCAATGAGGCGCGGTTTGCCAATTTTGTGAGCGCTGGATTCGGTCAGCGACGGAAAACGTTGGGCAACACTCTGAAGCCTTTTATGGCTGCAGATGTAATCGCATCGTTGGGCATCGATCCGAAACGGCGTGCGGAAACGCTATCGGTGGCGGAGTTTGTGGTGTTGGCGGATTACCAAGCTACCTAGAACTTGTTTTGCAGATTGGCGCTGCGGTCGGCTGGCAGTCGCCGATTGCAAGCACCCGGAAAATAGAGGGCAACTTTCCATCCGGGCGGCAGAGGGGTCGCCCGGATGGAGGTTGCAGCGGAAGTTCTAGTCCGCTTGCTTCCTGAGAAACGCCGGGATGTCGTACATCTCGACACCCGATTGCTGCATGGCACTTACTGTTGCATCACGACGACGGCGGGTGACGGCCGGGGTCTCCAGATCGTGATAGTTGATTGCACCCGCCGCGGTCGGTATTGGTGCGCCAATCGCGTCATCGGTACCCGTTCTGGCAAAAACCGGCGCCATTGGCTGCGCCGAATATACCATCTGCGGTTGACGCTTGGAGGCGGACCCGCCGAGGCCGGTAGCGACAATGGTCACACGTAGTTGGTCACCAATCGCCTCGTCCAGCACGCTGCCGAAGATCACGGTGGCATCTTCCGCCGTGAAGCTGCGGATGGTGTTCATGACTTCGTGCACTTCTTTCAACTTCAGCGATTTGCTGGCCGTGATATTGACCAGCACGCCGCGCGCGCCGGTCAGGTTCACGTCCTCCAGCAATGGCGATGCGGCAGCACGTTCTGCGGCCACTTGCGCCCGGTCTGTGCCCGACGCCATCGCCGAGCCCATCATCGCCACGCCGTTTTCGCTCATCACGGTACGCACGTCTGCAAAGTCGACGTTTACCAGACCGGGACAGTTGATCACCTCGGCGATACCTGCGACGGCGCCGTTCAACACATCGTTGGATGCTTTGAACGCGTCTTCGTAGGTCACGTCGTCGCCCAACACTTCCATCAACCGGTCATTTGGAATGATGATGAGCGAATCCACATGCTGCTTCAGCGCCTCGATGCCGGCTTCGGCAATTTTCTTGCGCTTACCTTCGAACGCGAATGGCTTCGTCACCACGGCTACGGTCAGCACACCCATCTCACGTGCAATTTCCGCGATGATCGGTGCCGCACCCGTGCCCGTGCCACCACCCATACCGGCAGTAATGAATAGCATGTCGGCACCCTGGATCAGCTCAGCGATGCGTTCACGATCTTCAATTGCCGCTTGACGGCCCACATCCGGATTGGCACCTGCACCCAACCCCTTGGTCACCGTGCCACCCAACTGCATGGTGACTTTTGCCTGATTGCGCTTCAACGCCTGCGCATCGGTGTTGGCGCAGATGAATTCCACCCCCGCCACGCCGTTGCCAATCATGTGGTCGACTGCATTGCCGCCACAGCCGCCCACACCGATCACCTTGATGATCGCTTCAGGCTGCTCTGTATCAATTACTTCAATCATGTTTACTCTCCTCTGCTGTGAAACAACTAAAAAATAACCCGGTAAATAATCATTCGTAACTCAAAAATTTCCTTTGAACCAGCTCGCCATCTTTTCGAATACGCCTTTGAAATTCGCGCTGTGGAGCCTGACATGCTCGTCGCGCTTTATCTGTTCCAACCCTGAAACCAATAGGCCGACGCCGGTCGAAAAACGCGGGTTTCGCACCACTTCCGCGAGCCCACCGGAATAACTCGGCACCCCAAGCCGAACTGGCATGTGGAATACCTCTTCGCCCAGCTCGACCATCCCTTGCATCGCTGCACTGCCGCCGGTCAGCACGATGCCGCTGGACAACAATTCCTCGAAACCGCTGGCGCGCAATTCGCGCTGGATCAGCGAGTAGAGCTCCTCGACCCGTGGCTCAATGACCTCCGCCAACGTCTGTCGCGACATCTGCCGTGGTTCGCGATCACCCACACCCGGCACTTCGATCACATCGTTGACACTGGCGAGTTGGCGTAGCGCACAACCATGCGCCATCTTGATGTCTTCGGCGTCCTTGGTCGGCGTGCGCAGCGCCATCGCAATGTCGTTGGTGATCTGGTCGCCGGCGATCGGGATGACGGCGGTATGGCGAATTGCGCCGCCGGTAAATACGGCGATGTCCGTCGTCCCGCCGCCGATGTCAACCAGGCACACGCCCAAGTCTTTTTCGTCCTGCGACAGCACGGCAATGGCAGACGCCAACGGCTGTAATACCAGATCGCGCACTTCCAGTCCGCAGCGCCGCACACACTTCATGATGTTCTGCGCTGCCGACACGGCGCCAGTGACGATATGCACTTTCACTTCCAGTCGCACACCGCTCATGCCGACTGGTTCGCGCACATCCTCCTGACCGTCGATGATGAATTCCTGCGTGAGGATGTGGAGTATTTGTTGATCCATCGGGATGTTCACCGCACGCGCGGTTTCGATCACGCGGTCTACATCGAATTGCGAAACTTCCTTGTCCTTAATCGCAACCATGCCGTGTGAATTGAAGCTCTTGATATGCGAGCCGGCAATGCCGGTGAGCACATCGCGAATCTTCACGTCGGCCATTAGCTCGGCCTCTTCCAGTGCACGTTGAATGCCGGTGACAGTCGCCTCGATGTTGACGACCACGCCTTTTTTCAGCCCTTTGGATGGATGCTGTCCCAGTCCGAGAATTTCCAGCGCCCCATCAGGCGTGACTTCCGCGACGATGGCGACAATCTTGGATGTGCCGATATCGAGCGCGACCAGCAGGTTCTTCGTTTCGCGGGGTCTATTGATGCTCATACGCTCGTCTCTTCATAGTTTGGCCGTTGGCTTCTTGATTGTTTTGCGCGCGGCCGCAGGCGCGAGTCGGGCTAGATCGGCATCGGACAATTTCAATGCCATGCCGGATTGGTAGCGCATGTCGATATGCGCATTTGCCGCTTGCAGCGCCGGCACAACCGCATAGGCGGCCACGTAGCGATTGAGTCTTTCCACTGCCTCGGCACGACCCAACTCAAGCGAAGCGCCGCTTTCCAAGCGCAATTGCCAGGCGCGACGGGCAGAAAGCGCGACGGTGGCTGGCGTTTGGTTGAGTTGGGCAAGCACCGATTTAAACGTCTCGTATTGCGCCAGCACCTCTTTGGCTGTGCCGTCGGGTCCGCTCAGCACAGGTAGCGGTCCGTCAAACTCCGCTTCAAACACTTCACCGAAATTGTTCACCAGCAAGCTGTGCTCGCCGTCGCCGTCCTTCCATTTGGCGAACGGCTGATGCTCTTCTACGCTGACTTCCAGGGTCGAAGGGAAACGGCGGCGAACATCGGCACTGCGCACCCACTGCACCTGCTTGATCGCCGCTTTGACCTCGTTCAGATCGGTCTGCAACATGCTGCCGCGGATGCCGCCGGCCACGCTCTCCAAATCAGCCTTGTCAACCCGCTGCATTTCTCCAACGAAGGTGACTTGCAAAATGGGAAGCATCGGCGAGGCAGTGGTCTTCGATATTGCGCCCATGGCCAGCCACACGAGTGCCCCTGCCACCAGCATCGCCAACAGCGACGCAGTAATTACCACCACGCGGTTGCGCGCGAAGTGTACGGTCGCTTCCTGGGCGTGACGTGGAGGGGTTTTGTGTTCGCGTGGCATCGGGTTAGCTTTTCAGCGACGCTGCTTGCAATATGCGCACGCAGAGATCCGGATAACTCATGCCGACCGCGCGTGCGGCCATCGGCACGAGTGAGTGGCCGGTCATGCCCGGCGAGGTATTGAGTTCCAGAAAGCTGTAACGCCCATCGGCTGAGAGCATCATGTCGGCGCGGCCCCAGCCCTCGCAGCCGAGCACGCGAAACGCCTTCAGCGTAGTGGCGCGAATCTGCTCTTCGATGTCTGCTCGAATCCCCGAAGGACAATGGTATTTGACGTCGTCGGTGAAATACTTGTTCTTATAGTCGTAGGCACCTTCAGGCGCCTCGATGCGGATTAGCGGCAACGCATCATTGCCGACCACAGAGGCCGTGAGTTCCTGTCCGGCAATAAACTCTTCGGCGATGACCAGGGGGTCAAGTTTGTGCGCGAGTTGGAAGGCGGCGACCAGTTCGTTCGCCGTATTTACCTTGGTGACACCGATGCTTGAGCCTTCGCGTGCCGGCTTCACGATCAACGGCAATTTCAGTTCTTCAACGACGGCACGCCAATCGCTGTCCGGCGTGAGCATCCGGTATTTCGGCGTCGGGATTCCCGCTGCCTGCCAAACCAGCTTGGTGCGCCATTTGTCCATCGCCAGTGCCGAGCCCATCACACCGGAACCGGTGTAGGGAATTCTCAGCGTTTCCAGCACACCCTGCACCGTGCCGTCCTCGCCGAAGCGGCCGTGCAAGGCGATGAACACGCAGTCGAATTTTTCGCGCGGCAGATCGAATAGCGAATTGACCACCGGGTCGAACGCATGCGCATCGACACCCTTCTCACGCAGTGCGGCAAGTACGCCGTTGCCGGATAGCAGCGAGATCTCGCGCTCAGCACTGGGGCCGCCCATGAGAACGGCGACGCGACCCAGTTGTTTGACGTCAGCGCTCAAAATGAAACTCCAACACTGGTGCGGCTCTCAAGCCAAAAATGTCTGGAAATGCTCGCCATTGCTAGATCTACGGGAAAATTCATGCTGCCCTCCCGACGATTTTCACTTCGCGCACCAGCTCCACGCCGGTTTTTTCCTTCACCGTCGCCTGCATGTGCCCGATCATGTTTTCGATATCGGCCGCACTAGCCGTGCCGGTGTTGATGATGAAATTGGCATGCTTGATCGACACCTGCGCGCCACCGATGGTGAAGCCCTTGAGCCCACACGCTTCGATCAATCTTGCCGCGTGGTCGCCGGGCGGATTGCGAAATGTTGAGCCGGCATTGGGCTTGTCCAGCGGTTGCGTGGCCATGCGCTTGGCCAGCAATTCCTTGATGCGCGCCTTGGCCACATCCGCATCGCCAACTTGAAAGTGGAAACGCGCAGCAACGAACCATTCCTCGTTCACAAACTTTGCCGCGACATGCCGATAGCCGATCTCGTAATCCGCTGCAGTGCGTGTATGCAGCACGCCGTCCCGATCAATTGTTGTGCAATCGACCACCTGCTGCCAGGTTTCGGTTCCATAGCAGCCCGCATTCATCGCCAGCGCACCCCCGACCGTACCCGGTACGCCTGCGAGCCACTCGGCAGCGGCAATGGAATGCTTCGCGGCAAATTTCGCGACGTGCGGTGAAGCAACCCCGGCGCCGGCGCAGACAATGGTCTCGTCTGTCGCGTCTAAGGTCAGGCCGTGCAGCATCGGCGTGGTCAGCACGACCGTGCCGTCGAAACCGGCGTCGCGCACCAGCAGATTGCTACCCAGTCCCACGAATAGAATCGGTTCCAGCATCGGTAGCGTCGGTAGAAATACCTGCAGATCGGCGAGATCGGCCGGTTTGAAAAACTGCCGCGCGCAGCCGCCCGCGCGCCAGGAAACGTGACGTGACATCGGCTCAACTTTTATGAGCTCCCCACGAATTGGCGGTGCGAGTTTCTGGACTTCACTCATGTTCATTCGCCTCCCCCGGTGCCCGCGAGTGTCGGCGCGACGCCGCCGACTGAACCCGCGCCCATCGTGATCACCACATCGCCATCGCGTACACGGCTCAACACGGCCTCGGGAATCTCGCTGGCGGTTTCAACAAACAGTGGTTCGACTTTTCCAGCAACCCGCAGCGCGCGTGCGAGAGCTCTGCCATCAGCGGCGATGATCGGCGCTTCGCCGGCCGGATAAACATCGGCCAGAATAAGTTCGTCGGCCGTCGACATCACTTTCACGAAATCCTCGAACAGATCGCGCGTGCGCGTGTAGCGGTGCGGCTGAAACGCGAGTACGATGCGCTTGCCCGGAAATGCGCCGCGTGCGGCTGCCAGCACGGCCGCCATCTCAACCGGGTGATGCCCGTAATCATCGATTAGCGTAAACGTGCCACCAGAGGCAATGGCAATCTCACCATAGCGCTGGAACCGCCGCCCCACGCCGGTGAAGCTGCCGAGCGCTTTGGCGATATCAGCATCCGAAACGCCGATCTCGCGGGCAATGGCGATGGCAGACAAGGCATTCAAGACATTGTGCGATCCCGCCAGATTCAGCTCCACATCGAGCACGCTGTGATCGCTGCCGTTGACTGCCGTGAAATGCATCCGGCCATTTGCGGCGTTGACGTTGACGGCGCGCAGTTCGGCGTCGGCGCTCATGCCGTAAGTGCGAATGGGCTTACTCAGGCGCGGCAGAATGTCGCGCACGTTGGGATCATCTACGCACACCACAGCGAGGCCGTAGAAAGGCAAATGCTCCAGGAACTCCACAAACGCCGATTTCAATTTCTCGAAATCGTGCTCGTAAGTGTCCATGTGGTCCTGGTCAATATTGGTCACCACCGCCATGATCGGCTGCAGATACAGGAACGACGCATCTGATTCATCTGCTTCAGCGACCAGGAAATCGCCAGTGCCCAGACGCGCGTTGGAGCCGATCGAATTGAGCCGGCCACCAATCACGCAAGTCGGGTCCAGTCCAGCTTCGCCCAGCACATGCGAAATCAGTGATGTTGTTGTGGTCTTGCCGTGCGTACCAGCGACAGCGATGCCCTGTTTGAAGCGCATTAATTCAGCCAGCATCATTGCGCGTGGCACCACCGGCACGCGGGCGGCTTTGGCAGCGACGACTTCGGGGTTGTCGGCTTTTACTGCACTTGAAATCACCACCACATCTGCGCCTGCAATGTTTGACGCAGCATGATTGATGAGTATCTTTGCGCCGAGCAATCGCAAGCGTTTCACCACGGCGGTTTCGCTCAAATCCGAACCGCCGACGGAGTAGCCGAGATTGATAAGCACTTCAGCGATACCAGACATGCCGGAGCCGCCAATGCCGATGAAATGGAGGTGCTTTACCTTATGTTTCATTTGTCACCGGCTTGGAATTGGCGGAAATTTGCGCAAGCAAATTTGGCCGCCCCGAGCAAGGGCGTTGCCCCTTGCGGGCGTTTTCCGCAATGAAGTGGAGGTGTTTGACTTTATGTTTCATACCGCCAGTTCCATGCATACATCAGCGCATCGCGCTGTCGCGTGGGGTTTTCCAAGAGATCGCGCTATGGTTGCCATCGTCATCAGTTTTTCGCGTGTCAGTCCTTTGATTTGTTGAGCCAGTGTTTGCGGCGTCGTTTCCAATTGCTTTACGAGCACTCCCGCGCCTGCATCGGCTAGGAATTGCGCATTTGCCAATTGTTCTTCGGCGACGAAATACGGCA
>JBDTPE010000066.1:0-9571 GCA_039932875.1 Betaproteobacteria bacterium
AAGGCGTTGCAGACATTTCTTGATGTGGCAAAGACGGAGAGCCTTTCCGCAGTTGCCAGAGACGAAGGCGTGACCCCTGCGATGATCGGCAGACGAATCGATCAGCTAGAAGAGCAGTTGAGGGTGAAACTGTTCAAGCGTTCCACCCGAAAGATCACGCTAACTCCTGAGGGCGTGACTTTTTTCGAAGACGTACGCAACATCCTCAACGAATTGCGCGCCGCCGAGGAATCGCTGACGGCAGGTGCGCGTAGCGCGACCGGCAGGCTGATCGTATCTGCACCTACGGCATTCGGCAGAAAACATATCGCGCCGCACTTGCCCGCATTTGTGGAGGAACATCCGAATCTGAACGTGACTTTACAACTTTCGGAGCGAATTGTTGACCTGAAAAACGAACGTGTCGATCTGGCGATTCGTATCGCAGACTTGAAAAACGCAGATCTGATCGCAACCAAACTTGCGCAAAACCATCGGGTAGTCATCGGCTCGCCAGGTTACTTCAAACGCCACGGCAAACCTGCCGCGCTAGTCGATTTGGCCAAACATAACTGCCTGGTGACAGCGACAGACGATGGCTTGGCGGATAATTGGGCGTTTCGCGATGGGGCCAAAAATATCAACGTCAAGGTTTCAGGCGATATGCATTGCAACGACGGTGAAGTACTAACCCGCTGGGCCCTCGCCGGACACGGTCTCGCTTGGCGCAGTGCGTGGGAGGTTTCTGAGGAAATTGAAAAGGGCAGACTGGCAGAAGTTTTGCCGAAATTCGCTGCACCTGGCAGCGATATTTATGCAGTGTATCCCGACCGGAAATTCTTGCCTGCAAAAGTGCGGCTGTTTATAGATTTCATGAAAAAGACCTTTGGTGACCCGCCTTACTGGGAACGCGACAGCAAGTAATTCGTGATTGGCCTCGTTTGGCGATTAGCCCACTGCTTCACGAGCGAATGCTGTCTAAAACAGGATTCTTCAGGTGGTGGCGCCCGCCGGTGTTAGGCGAATTGACTTGCGTTGCGAGCTAAGCGCACACATAACTGTCAGTGTTGGCAAATTTCGGGTTGTTGCAGCGCCGCAACTCCGCGCAACCGCGAGACACATCAAAGCAATAAACGCCATCGATATACGTCGTGCTTCGCCGCTGTCGCAATTACATGATTCGTGAGAAGATAATCATCTTGCTTCGGCTGGCAGCGTTGTGCGGCAGTTGTTGCAGAAGTTTCCTGTATGTCCCATATGGCCATGCCGCCACAAAAGCTTAAAAAATATTGGCGGATTGCACAAGATTCCGGCGCTGTCAAAACAATCTTTGAAAGAAGACTTTAGCGATGGATGCAAAAACAATTTATACCAAGACAGCCAAGGGCCTTACTCAGGTAAACCAGAAGACGCAGTCACTATCCCGTGACCTGATGAAAGTCCTGAAGTCGATCGACGGAAAATCAAACGTCGAAACGCTCGGCGAAAAAGTCGATCTGGCCTCACCAGCGCTGTCAAAACTGCTGTCGGCCCTGCAAAAGGAAGGCTACGTCAAAGTTTTCGAAGTCAAAAATGAGGAGCCGCTAAGCGATTTTGGCGGTGACGACGACGATTTCGATTTTACCCAACCGAAAAAACCGGCATTCGACCCAAACGCTACCGCGTCATTCAAACCCTCCCAGTACCGCACACCTGCATCTGCGGGGCAAGTCGAGAGGGCTACTTCGCCCGCGCCGGCACATTCGGCTGCACCAGTTGCAGACGACGCTGAACTTCTCGCAGCATTGAACGCAGCGCGCGAACGCGCGCAAACCGAAGCGCGTGCGCGGGCGGAACGTGAAGCGCAATTGCGTGCTCGGCTGGACGTGGAAGCGAAGGCGCGGCGGGATGCGGAAGAACGGGCGATGGATGAAGCGCGGCGTGCGCAAGCTGCTGCAGAAAACGCGCGGATCGAGTTAGACGCAAAGATTGCTGCGGAAAAAAGGCAGCGCGATGCCGCAGCCGAAGCGCGTCTGGCGCAGACCTTGACGCGCGAGCAGGCGGAGATCGAGGCAGAGCAACAAAAAGCGCTGGCGACGGCACGTGCGCGGGCCGAGGCCGAAAGCCAGGCGCTGGCGGAAGCGCGCTCCAGAGCCGAGGCCGAGGCGCGCTCCTTGGCTGAGGCACGGGTTCAGGCAGAAGCTGCGGCCAAGCGGCAGCAACAGGAGTTTGAGTCGGCGCAACGAGACCTGCGTCAGCAATTGAAGCAGGAGATTGAGGCAAAAGTCCGTGCTGAAATGGAGACACTGCTGAAGTCGGACGTCGAAGAGGGCGCGCGTGCTGAGGTCGAGGCGGCGATCATGGCGGAAGCGCGCGCAGAGGCGCGCAGAATGCTGGAGGATCAGCTAGCCACCGAGCGCAGCACACTCGCCCGGGTGGAGGTCGAGGCCAAAGCCAACGCCGAGATTGAAGCAAAGAAGATGCTTGCGGAACAGGAAGTTCGTATTCGCGCCGAAATGGAAGTACAGATTGCCCGAATTCGTGCGGAAAGTGCAATCGTCGAAGCAGAAGCGAAAAAGCTGGCAGAAGCGCAGGCGGTGGCGGCGGCAAAGGCCTCAGCCGAATTCGAAGTCCGCCTAAAGGCAGAGGAGCAGGCCCGGCGTGCAGCGGAGGCTGAAGCAGAAACCCGCAAACAGTTGGAAGCGCAGAATCGTCAGCGACTCGAAGCACGGGTTCGCGAAGAATCGGAAGATCGAGCGCGGGTAGAGGCCGAAATGAACGCGCGGCTGCAGGCCGAGCAGGAAGCGAAAATTCAGGCGCAGGCGCGCATGCTGATCGAACAGGAAATGCGCGAAAAATCTGATCGCGAGAGCCAGGCCAAGTTTGACGCCGAACGGCGCGCCCGCGAGGACGCTGAGTACAAGGCGCTAACTGAAATGCGCGCACGCGAAAGTGCGTTGCGTGAAGTCGCCGAACAGACCGCGCAACGAGAAAGAATCGAACAGGAAGCCGAGGCGCGAATCGCAATTGAGCGGCAAGGCAGGGAGAAGGCCGAGGAAAAGGCGCGCGCCGACGAAGAAGCAGAGCAGCGTCAACGCGAGGCGCAGGTAGCCAGACTCAAGGAGCTGACGGCACAACGGGAGCATTCGGTCGACACCGCAAGTGCCTCGCCGTCGCGCCGCGGCAAGAAAAAAGGTGGAGGTGGCCTCCGTTGGCTGGTGGTGGGTTTGGTTGTCTTTACGTTGCTTGCATTGGGGTCATTGCCATTTGTCCCGCTCGGTACGGTGAATACGCGTTTGGCAAAAGAGCTTGCAGAATGGTTGCATGATGATGTCGCTTCATCGAGCTTGAAGGTTGCATTGTTCCCGCGTCCGCACGTCAGAATCGAAAATCTCCAGTTTGGCAAGTCTTATGATGCCAAGGCGGTCTATGGCAACCTGTATATGGATCTGGCGACGCTATTTAGTGAGCGCTTTGTGATTGACACCATGGAGTTGAGTGATGTCACGATTACAGCCGAGGCATTGCCACGCGTGCTCAAATGGGCGGAGGCCGAAGGCCGTGGAAAAGGAATTGAAATATCGAATATCGCTCTGCGCGACGTCAAAATAAGTGTGAGCGGTGTGGCCATTGATGCCTTCGATGCTGACCTGAAACTGGACAAAACAGGGAAGGTCGTTCGTGCAACGGCGCGAGCGCGGGACAACAAGTGGAACATCGATGTAACGCCAAATAAGTCTGTAGCTGCTGATGCACTCCCAGGTACTGGCGCAAACGATCCATGGGCCGTGGCGTTTTCGGCGCGCGGCTTGAACCTGCCGTTGGGGTCACCCATCCCGATTTCGGATCTAACCGCCAAGGGTACGATGTTCGAAGGTGGCATGGCCTTTCCAACGGTGGATGCAAAACTGTTTGAGGGTAAGGCGGCGGGTAGCCTGAAAATCTCCTGGAAGCCAGTTGTTTCCTTTAACGGAGAATTTGGTGTCGAGAAGTTGAAAATAGATCAACTCACGGAGGTGTTCACACGGGACGTGTCGCTTACGGGAAAGCTCGATGGAAAATTTGCCGCTTCGGGCGAAGCTGCGACGGTTGGCGCGCTTTTGGACAAGCCCAATATTCAGGGCAATTTTGAATTGAAAGAGGGCACCATCGGAAACGTTGACCTGGTACAAGTAATGCGTTCGCCAGGTAGTGTTGGCGGACAATCAAAGTTCAGCGAGTTGACGGGGCAACTGCGCGTTGCCGACGGTGTAATCCACTATGAAAAATTGAAACTGGTCGGCGGTGTACTGCTTGCCAATGGAAATGTCAGTGTTACCTTGGCCACCAGTACGCTTGCCGGGAACGTCAATTCGGAAATACGTTCAAGCGTTGCGCAAGACCGTGCCACGTTTAGTGTCGGTGGGAAAGTGTCCCGTCCGGCGTTACGGCGCGGCGGCTGAATTCGATATTCTGGCCGACGTGTAGCGCCAGTTTATACTTTGTCGTCTATGACTGGCGCGCTTGCTGGAGCAGAAATGTCTGAAATGCCGCACCAAGTGGCGTTCTATGTTTTTTTTCGCTCATCCGCGTCAATGCTTGGTTAGATTGTGTGTAACGGGCACAAATCATTCGCGGCCAATTTGCTAGACTAACAACATCCTGCGCCCCAGCGCTCAAACGAAGGCGCACCCCGGTCCGTATCATGTCCAACGTCCCCGTTACTACCGCGCCATCAATTCAAATCGTGTCGCCAGACGCAACTGCGTCTGCGACACGAATTACCGAAGAACCGGTTGTCTGGCTGCATCGATGGAATCCTGCGCTGATGTCGTTTCGCGTGCGGCGCGATCCGCAATACGTTTTCGTGCCCGGCCAGTTCGCGCGCATCGGCCTGATTAAGGAAGACGGCGAGACTATCTGGCGGGCGTACTCGATCGTTTCAGCACCGCATGAATCGTTTCTCGAATTCTTTCTGTTAGTGGTACCTACCGGTGCATTTTCCTCCCGAGTAGGACGCTTCAATATCGGCGATACCATGTTGGTCGAACAGGTGCCGCAAGGCTTCCTGACCGTCGACCGGTTCAAACAGGCTGGCCGGGATCAGGATTTGTGGCTCATTGCCACTGGCACCGGCATGGCGCCGTACATCTCGATGTTGCGCGATGACGCCGTATGGAAACGATTTGAAAATATCATCGTCGTACTGTCTGTGCGCGAACGCCACGATCTGGGCTATTCCGAAGAACTGGAACGACTCGCCGCCGAGCATGCGATTGAAGGACTGGCGAAATTTCACTTCATCAAAACGCTCACACGGGACGCGCTGCATGGTGCGCTGCACGGTCGCATCAATACGCTGGTGGAATCAGGCGCACTTGAAGCTGCAACGGGCGTCCCACTCAGCGACGCCCGTTCGCGCTTTATGTTGTGCGGCAATCCGGAAATGGTCGAAACAATGCGCAAGCTGCTCAAGAGCCGTGGATTTCGGATGAACCGCAAGCTTGAGCCAGGCCATATTATCGTTGAGAACTACTGGTAGAAATTGAACTTCGCAGAGGGCAAATGGCCATTCGAGTCTGACAAAATTCGCCGACACGACCGCTTGATAAATTAAACCGGAGCTTTCACATTGAATACGAATTTCGCGCTCAATCGACCTACAGCCGCCGCGAGTGCGGTTTCGTTTGTTTGGCTTGCTTTGGTGCTGGCGTCTTGCGCAACGCCGCCGCCGGTCGAGACCCCCAAAACCATTATCGTGCCGGTTGCGTCCGTTCCGGAACCGGTGCGGAAGCCGGGTCCACCGATCGCGGCGATACGCGATGTGAGTGAGACTTTTTTTGGTCAAACCGTGGTCGATCACTATCGCTATCTGGAAAACGTGAAGAATCCGGAGGTGATCGCGTACATGAAGGCCCAAGGTGAATTTGCCCGCGCGACACTCGATGCAATACCCGGCAGGACGGCGATAGAGGCACGAATTGGCGCGCTTTCTGAAGCAAATGTATCGATTGCCGACGTGCAGATTTCTGGAACGGGTGCGGCAACGCGCGTGTTTTATTACAAGATTTCGCCCGGTGAGAGTATGCGCAGGCTCTACGTGCGCGATGGAATTGGCGGCAAGGAGCGTTTGCTTTTCGATGCGCAAGCACTCAGTAGTCCTGGCCGACGTTATGCGCTCAACTATTACCTTGCAGCACCGGACGGCAAGCACGCGTTGGTCGGCATCGCCGCAGGCGGATCGGAAGAAACGTCGTTGCGGATAATCGAAGTCGCGACAGCGAAAGACCTCGAGGTAGTCATTGATCGCATCGGCTTTGCAGTAGAGAGTGCCTGGTCCGAGGATGGCCGCGCTTTTTTTTACAACCGATTGCCAGCCGCGACGTCTGGCGACAAGAAAAATCGCTACTTGCATAGCCGCGTGTTCCGCCATGTACTCGGTCGAGACATAAGCAAGGACGAGCCAATCTTCGGCCAAGGTGTGGCGAGTGGGACCAAGATTAATTTTGCAGACATCGACATCCCGGGCGTACAAATGACGGCAGATGGACGCTTTCTGGTGGGCAGCATACGTCACGGCGATTTGAACGAAATCAGCCTGTATGTTGCACCCGCATCTGGACCTGCCTCCATCTTCTCGCAGCGTCTTACTTGGCGCAAGGTGGTTGATCCTGCAGACCTGGTCACCAGCTATGCGATTCACGATGGTGGGATGTATCTGCTTACGGCCAAGAACGCGCCTCGTAACAAGGTGGTCCGCACTGCGGTCGCGCGTCCCGACTTTGCCACCGCAACCACAATTGTTCCGGCTGGTGATACGGTGATCAAACAACTGGCTGTCGCACAGGACGCACTGTATATCCGTGAGCTTTTCAGCGGCGTCGATCGATTGCAACGCCTCAACTTCAGCAACTCCGTGTTTAGTGGCGGCAAACTCGAGTTTGTGCGTTTGCCATTTGATCTGGCAATCCGGCAGATCGTCACCCATCCGAAGAGGCCAGGCGCGATTCTGCGGCTTGAAGGGTGGACCGAAGCGCCGCGCTACGTGAATATCGAGGAGCGCACCGCGAACGTGATTGCCTTGCCGCTATTGCCAAAATCCACTGTCGATTTTTCGAACATTGATGAAGTGCGGTTGATGGTCACGGCCAAGGACGGCACGCAGGTTCCGCTGTCGCTGATCTACAAGAAGGGGACCCGCCTGAATAGCAACAACGCGACATTGCTGCGTGGCTATGGCGCCTACGGCATCACCCTCTCGCCCACTTTCAATCCTGCGACATTGGCCTGGCTGGAGCGCGGCGGGATTCTTGGTACCTGCCATGTGCGCGGTGGCGGTGAGTTCGGGGACCCCTGGCACAAGGATGGACAAAAACTCACCAAGCCAAATACCTGGCGAGACCTCATTGCCTGCGCCGAGTATCTGGTGGAACGCAAGTTTACGCGCAAAGAAAAACTGGCCATTCAAGGTGGTAGCGCTGGCGGCATCACTGTTGGCCGCGCAATGACGGAGCGGCCCGATTTGTTTGCGGCGGTCGTGCCCAGTGTTGGCGTGCTTGACGCATTGCGTGCCGAATTTACGCCGAACGGGCCGCCCAATATTCCTGAGTTTGGCAGCGTAAAGACGGCTGACGGCTTCAATAGTTTGCACATGATGAGCGCTTATCACCACGTAAAAGATGGCACCGCCTACCCAGCGGTGTTATTGATGCATGGCGTGAATGATCCTCGCGTAGAGGTGTGGCAGTCGAGCAAAATGGCTGCCAGGCTGCAGGCTGCCACTGCGCATGTGAGGGATGCCGAACCGGTGCTACTGCGGCTGGATTACGACGCTGGGCATGGTGTAGGCTCTACGCGTTCACAACGCAACGGCGAACTTGCCGACATCTATTCGTTCTTGCTATGGAAGTTTGGCGATCCGCAGTTTCAGCCGAAGTAGAGGGCCAAATGGCCGAAAAAATTGTCCGCCAATTCCATCACACGTTGCTTTGGCCGGTGCAGTTGCGACCGCTTAAGCGCGACGCTAGCGCAGGCGTCGTGCATTACTGGGAAACGCTGAAGCGCAATCCCGGCCCGTGGAAATACGTCGAAGACCCATTGCTGATCAACGATGATACCTGCGTGATCGGTTACGAAGAATTCGTTTATTTCCTGCCGTACGTGCAGCGTTTTTTGTACGGCGTGGGCGACGAAGGTGCCGGTCGCCAGTCGTCGTTGCATGTATTTAATCGTCACGATATTAAACAAGCGCAAATTCAGGTCCGCGAGGGCGAGAGCGAAATCTCGCTCGATGTAATGCGCACCCGGCTGTATTTTTTCTACGATATTGATGTGGCGTTGCTGGTGCTGGAAGTGGCCGGCAACGATCTGGCGCTTGCCGATGCGGTGGAAATCATGGACCGGTTTGGTCGACCATACCCTTCCGCTTGGGATGCTTCGATGCACGGCGCGCACAGTCCGGAAAAGGTCACGTTTCTCGGCGAAAACGGTGTGGTCCTGGCGGAGTCCGATTATCGCGACCAGTCCAAATATCTCTCGCTGGTACGCAACTCGCGCCAGACGCCGATCTCCAGACACTGGGAATACTTACTGCAGCCGATGCAGCCGATGTATGCGGAACCCGTGCCCGGCTCGCGACCGACGCTTCGCTATACCCAGCTTGAGAACAAGCGCATCCCGGTCATGTCCTATTTGACGTTCGACGATCCTCGTTTGCTCTCGCGGGGGGACATGGTGCGCATCGGCTATGCTGCGAAGTGGGGCGATTCGGCCTCGCTCCCCTATGCCGAGCAGTTCCTGACAAATTTTGAACGCGACAATTGTTATGACCGGTACTGGGAAGCAAATGCCAACGAGCACGGCATGGATACGCGCTACCTGTTTTGCGGCTTGTCTTTCGCTGCCATTACCCGCGCCGGTCCAGCGAGCGAAATTCTGCTGCAACAATTTCGCCAACAGTTTTATCAGATTGGCTTGATCGCGCACTTTCACAAGGCGGCGCTGCTGTCATTGTCTAACCGGTTTTCGCGTGCAGTTGAACGATTGAACGTGCGTGATTTCGAGTCGGTGAAAATATTCAAGCGCGATGTGCGGCAGACGCTGGAAGTATTTCTACGCTTCAACCATCGCTACTGGTTTCATGAAATTTCCAACCAGGTACAGGCCAGCGATTTTTTCAAATACTGGAGCAACGAGTTGGATACTGCGGCGCTCTATGCTGAGGTTCGTGAAGAGGCACGCGATATCAATGAATATCTGGACGCTGATCGAATGCGCAAGCAGACCGACAATGCGATGCGGCTGACCGTGGTCTCAGCTTGCGGCATGGTGGGCACTGTCGCGACCGGTTTCCTCGGCATGAATCTGTATAGCCACGCTGACTTGCCGACCGGGTTCAAGATCGCCATTTTCCTCGGTGTGTTCATTCCGACAACGATTCTTGCGCTCTATACTGTGGTGATTTCCAAGCGCATTGCTAACTTCATGGAATCGATGTCGTCGGAAGGCTTAACCTGGCAGGAGAAGTTTGCGCAATTTCGCCAAATATGGGGCGTGGACAAGCGCCAGCTTGCGCGAGATCGGCGCGATGGCGCGGGGCTTTCCAGCGATATCAACGCTTGAACAATGGCGCATG
>JBDTPE010000067.1:0-9567 GCA_039932875.1 Betaproteobacteria bacterium
GCAACAAAGTGTTGAAGTTGTAGAGGCGTCCGAATCGGATGGTCTCAATACAGGGGAGCATCGTCATGGTTAAACGCGTGGTGGTCGGCGTCACAGCACGTGGCTACGTCGATGGTCGTTACATCGGTGAAGAAAAAGACAACATCCGCGGCGGCGATGATCGCGGCCGCCCGCGTCGTGGAAAAGCCGGTGCCGGACCTGCAGGCGGAAAGCGTCGCGCTGCCGGTGGCGACGCCGACAATCTGGGCAATACCATCGGCGGCAAACGTCGCCGCAGTGGCCCGGGCAAGCCGCAAACCCCTGGGCAGGCGCAGGGGATAGGACAGGGCAAAGGGCAGGGCAAGGGCCAAGGGCGCACTCGCAACCCGGCCGGTCGTGGCCAGCCTGCTGTTGCAGGTGAAGCAGGGCAGCGTGGTGATGGTCTGCCACGGCCACCAGGTCAGCGTCGTGGTCCGGGTAGCGGACAGCCGTTAGGCCAGGGTACAACGCAGGGCAGAAACCAGCGACGTGGAAAGCGCAGCGGGCCGGATACGCAGGGCTTACTGGTCGGTCCAAATGGCCTCGCTGGTGGCGTGCCGCGTGGGCAGCCGCGCAATGCGCCACGTCCAAATCGCGGTAGCACCGGAAAGCGCACCCCGTTTCGCGCGCCGCCGATGAGTGCATCGCCCTCCGAAGTAACTGACTTTCGACGCATTGGCGACGAGGCCAAATCCGGTCAATTTGCCGAGGCGCTTGCCACCCAGGCGAATGTAAAACGCGAACGCCTCCACAAGGTACTCGCGCAATCGGGTCAAGGTTCGCGCCGCGACATGGAGATCATGATTTCCTCGGGCCGCGTGATGGTTAACGGCATTGTCGCGACCACCGGCACGCAAGTCTCGCCGGGCGACACCGTCATGGTCGACCAGCGCCCCGTCAAGTTGCGGTTCGACGAAGAGTTGCCGCGTATCCTCCTCTATCACAAGCCTGAAGGCGAGATTGTCACGACTAGCGACCCCGGCAATCGCATCACCGTATTTGACAATTTGCCGAAGGTAGAGACTGGCAAGTGGGTCGCCATCGGCCGCCTCGACATCAATACCTCCGGGCTACTGATTTTTACCACTAACGGCGAGCTTGCCAATCGCCTGATGCATCCGCGCTACGAGGTCGAACGCGAATACGCGGTTCGTGTCCTTGGCGAGTTGACAGATGAGCAAACCAATAATCTGCTTACTGGTGTCAACATCGATGCCGATGAAGAGTCCGATGAACCGAGCATCCCAGCGCGCTTTGACACTATCGACAAACGCGGCGGTGAAGGCGTGAATCAGTGGTACCACGTCACGATCAAGGAAGGCCGCAATCGCGAAGTGCGAAAAATGTTTGAGACGCAGGGCCTCACCGTGTCGCGCTTGATTCGCACGCGTTTCGGCAAGATTGAATTGCCGCCGCGTCTGGCTCGCGGCAAGTTGATGGAGTTAGACACCGGTCAAGTAAACAACGTGCTGGGCTGGGTTGGAATGCGCGGTGAAGTCGGGCCGGCCCCGGTGCCGTCGAATACTCGGAAGCCGCGTCGTGAAACCCGTGGCGGGCGCGATGCCGCTGGTGCATTCCCCGCGCCAGAGCGCGGTAATGAACTTGGCCCCGTGGTGGATCTGGATGCCATCGACGCAGCCGACGACATCGGTAATGCCATTGAAATGGCACACCCGCCGCAAAACGATCATCACCAGCTCAGCGACGAACAGCCCATCGAGCGTTCGGTTGAAAGATTGCCCGGCAACGAGCGCAAGGGCCGCGGTGGTCTACGTGGCCGTGGCGGTCGTGGCAGAGGCGGCGAGCGTGGTCGCAAGCCACTGGCACCATTCGTCGCCGTTGACGGCGCGCAGAATTCACCAGCGGACGCGGCTACTGGAAGCACAGATGTCGACGCCGAAGGCAGTCGTGGCAACGTGGGCAATGGTCCAAATGCGGCGCCACCCGGTGAACGCAAACGCAACCCCAGAAATCGTCGGCGCGGTCGCCGTGGTCCCAGAAGTGCCGGCGCACAGGCCGTGACGCCGCCCAACAACGGCAATCCTGGCGACACTTCCGGGAATGGCGGCGAAAGCGTTTGAAACATCGCTGTGGTTGAGCGCGGTAGGCACAAGACGCTCGCCCCGATGCCGCGAGACTGTTAAAATGACTTTGTTGGCACTCGTTCCAGTCCTCGGGCCAACGTCAAATCTGACCGCGCAATTCCCTCTTCGTGCCTAGACTGGCGTCCCGCTTGATGGCGCAGACGACAGGTTCGAGTTTTTTCGAAAGTTTTCCATGAGTTTTTCTACCCTTGGCCTCGCCGAGCCCCTTGTTCGCGCCGTCACTGAACACGGCTATACGATTCCCACGCCTATTCAATTGCAAGCCATTCCCGCTGTCTTGAATGGCGGCGACCTGCTCGCCGGTGCGCAGACCGGCACTGGCAAAACCGCCGGCTTCGTACTGCCGTTGCTGCAACGACTGACACTGAGTGCCATCGCCAAACCGTCGGCACACAAGATCGTACGTGCCCTCATCCTTACACCAACTCGCGAACTCGCCGCGCAGGTTGAAGAGAGCGTGCGCATTTACGGCAAACATACCCAGCTTACTTCCACCGTGATTTTCGGCGGCGTCGGCATCAACCCGCAGATTTCGCAGTTGCGCAAAGGTGTCGATATCGTCGTTGCCACACCCGGCCGCCTGCTCGACCTGCATCAGCAACGCGCGGTGAATTTGTCTCACGTTGAGATACTGGTGCTGGACGAAGCTGACCGTATGCTCGACATGGGCTTTATCCACGACATCAAAAAGGTATTGAAGCTGCTACCTGCGGCACGGCAAAATCTGTTGTTCTCTGCAACGTTTTCCAACGAGATCAAAACGCTCGCCGATGGACTGCTCAATAACCCTGCATTGATCGAGGTTGCGCGTCGCAATTCGACCGTGGAAGCGATTACCCAAAAAGTCCATCCGGTGGACCGGGACAAGAAGCGCCAATTGCTGAGCCATCTGATCAAGACCCAGAACTGGCATCAGGTACTGGTGTTCACCCGCACCAAACACGGCGCCAACCGGCTTGCCGAATTGCTGAACAAGGACGGCATCACCGCGTTGGTCATTCACGGCAACAAGAGTCAGGGCGCGCGTACCAAGGCGTTGGCCGAATTCAAGACTGGTGACTTGCAGGTACTGGTCGCCACCGACATCGCAGCGCGTGGTATCGACATCGATCAATTGCCGCATGTGGTGAATTACGACCTGCCGAATGTGCCCGAGGACTATGTGCACCGCATCGGCCGTACCGGTCGCGCCGGGGCGAGCGGCGAAGCGATCTCGCTAGTCTGCATCGACGAGGCTGCGTTCCTGCACGCCATCGAGCGGCTGACCAAGCGTGAAATTCCCGTCGTCGTCATTCCTGGTTTCGAGCCGGATCCCAAAGCCAAAGCGGAACCGATCCAGTTACGTTCCCCTGGCCATCGTCCGGCGCGCGGTGCCCCACGTGGTGCGCCAAAACAAGGCAAGGCCGGCGGCACACCGGGACAAAAACCGACAGGCGGTAAGCGCCCACCGAGTACCCAGCGCTTCGGCAATCTTCCAGGCGGATCACGCGGTGGGGCAGCGGCTGGCCAGGGCAAGAAGCCCGCAGGGCGCGGTGGTGGCGGTGGTAATAGCCGCTAGCCCCTGAAGCGCTCACAAATAAAGCCGTGCTGATTGCGCGGCTTTTTAGTTGTGAATTTAAACTCAAGCGCTGGCGCGCCTCTTCGCAGTATTTTGCCCGAAAAGCCGCACCAGATCTTGATCTACGTAGAAACTTGCGGATCATCGTTGCCGCGTTCATGCCGTTGTTGGCGCTGCCAGTAGAATGCGCTCTCACCGTTCCCTTATTCATTTGCGGAGTCGCTATGTTCAAGTCCTGTCACGTCCGCTGCACAATTTTCGTCGGGCTTCTCGTTTCGACAATCACCTCGACAACACTCCTCGCGCAGTCAAACACTTCAACAGCCAAAGCCAAACCCACTTACTCGGAATTGCTCGCGACCGCCACCGCAGCCGATTGGCGGGCACTCGATCTGGAAAACACGCTGTATATGGATTTGCCGACTGGGCGCGTCGTCATTGAACTGAATGCCGCCTACGCACCTGCCCACGCCGACAACATTCGCACCCTGGTCCGCGAAGGTTATTTTGATGGGCTCGCCATACTGAGATCACAGGACAATTACGTCGTGCAGTGGGGTGACCCTGAGGCCGAAAATGCCGAGCCCGGCAAAGCACGCGCGATGAAGCTGGGCAAGAAAACACTAGTCCCGGAATACACCCGTCCAATCGACAGCAAGCTTCCCTTTACGCGCCTGCCCGATATCGACGGCTATGCGCCGCAGGTTGGCTTTTCAAACAGCTTCCCGGTTGGCCGTAATCCTAAAACAAACCAAACCTGGCTGGCGCACTGCTACGGTATGGTCGGTGCCGGGCGCGACAATGATGACAACAGCGGTAGCGGCGCCGAACTCTATGTCGTCACCGGGCACGCACCACGGCACCTGGATCGAAACATCGCGGTGTTGGGTCGCGTCGTTCAAGGCATGCCGCTGCTATCGGTATTGCCTCGCGGGACGGCGGCGCTGGGGTTCTATGAAGAGACGGAGCAGCGTACACCGATAAAATCTATTCGCATCGCCGCCGACGTTCCCGCCGCAGAGCGAACCAATCTGGAAGTCATACGCACGGATACCCAGCTGTTTACGGCATTGATTGAAGCACTGCGCAATCGCGCTGGACCCTGGTACAAAGTGCCGGCCGGCCATATCGAGCTATGCAACATGCCAATTGCGGTTCGCGCGCTGTCTCCGAAATAGGCTGGGGTCAAGGGCACGCGTTCTGTGCCGTCCACCGGGAAAATTCGGAAACAACTGGAATGCCAAAAGTTCATTTTGTAAATTGTTTACAATCTACAACAACGCCTCTATGATTGGAGCTCCACGTTCAAACGCCGCACAGTGAACAACCTCCTCAAGAAAAAACTGCTTACACATTTAATCGAGCCTCTGCGCCAGCACTCGCTGGTTACGCTGGCGCAGCACGAACTCGAACGACGGATCATTTCGGATGAGATTCCGGCGGGCACCAAGCTGAACGAAGCTGACATCGCTGCTGCACTGGGCGTTTCCCGTGGGCCAGTACGCGAGGCGTTTCGTGCGCTCGGCCAGGCGGGGCTGGTGCGGGTGGAAAAAAATCGCGGCGTTTTCGTGCGCGAAGTTTCGCTCACCGAGGCCAGCGATTTTTACGAGGTACGCGCGGCGCTGGAAGGCCTCATCGGCAAGCTGGCGGCGCAACGCATCGTGGCAGATGAAATCGCGCAACTGCGTGTCATCGTCAAAAAAATGCATGCTGGAAGCCGCAGCCGCAAGGCCGATACCTATTTCGCACTCAACGTTGAATTCCACGATCTGCTGGCGCGCGCAGCGCGTAACTCTGTGCTGCTGTCCAGTTACCGTAATGTCGTCAATCAGCTCGATCTATACCGGCGCGCAACCATCTCGCATAGTGCCGACAATATTCCCCTGTCCACCAAAGAGCACGAAGCCATCGTCGATGCGATTGAAGCGGGTGACCAAGTGCGTGCTGGGGAGCTCTTGACTGCGCATGTGCTGGCCAGCCGCGCCAGATTGCGCGCGGCGCTTGCACCTGCCAGCCAACAGACGCCCGCCAAAACGTAGCCGACCCGCCCACATCACGGTTTCAAATCATTATCCAACGCAAGGAATCCGCAACATGAACGCAAGCAAACCCACTGTCCACGTCAACGGCATCGACTATCGCTGGCCGTTGCGCCCAGTAGTGGTGGTCTGTATCGATGGTGGAGATCCTGCCTACCTTCAGCAGTTTCTGGCCGAAGGAATCATCCCTAATATCGCCCGATTTATCCAGCAGGGTTTCAGTACGGTGGCGGATGGCACCATGCCGTCGTTCACCTGCCCGAACAATATGTCGATCATTACCGGTACACCCGCATCCAAACACGGTATCTCCGGCAACTTTTACCTCGACATCGCTACCGGTCAGCCGGTGGTGATGACTGGTCCCGAACTACTGCGGGGCGACACCATCATCGCTAAATTCGCAGCGGCCGGCGCCCGTGTGGTATCGATAACCGCCAAGGATAAATTGCGCAAACAGCTGGGCAAGAATCTCGATGTGAGCAAGGGACACGTATCGTTCTCCTCAGAGTTCGCTGGTAAATGCACCATGGCTGAAAACGGCATCGAGAACGTATTGGCGTTCGTCGGCATGCCGCAGCCGGATATGTACTCGATGGAGTTGTCGTTGCTGGTGCTCGAAGCGGGCATCAAACTGCTGGAACAAAAGCGCCCCGACCTGCTCTACCTTTCGCTGACGGACTTTGTTCAGCACAAATACGCGCCGACGGAGGATGGCGCACGAATTTTCTATCAGGCGCTCGATGCCTGTTTCGGCCGACTAGCCGCGCAGGATGCCATCGTTGCGCTAATTGCCGACCACGGCATGAATGACAAGAGTAACGCAGCCGGTCAGCCTAATGTCATCTGGTTGCAGGATGTGCTCGACGCGAAATTTGGCAAGGGCGATGTGACAGTGATCTGCCCGATCACCGATGCCTTCGTTGCCCATCACGGCGCACTAGGCGGCTTTGTGCGTGTGTGGTGTCGCGGCAAGACGACGCCACAGCAGGTGATGGAAGTGGTGCGCAAAATTGATGGCATAGAGACCGTGATGGATAAAGAAACCGTGTGTCGCGAACTGGATATGCCGGCAGACCGCGAGGGCGATGTTGCGGTGATCTCGCGGGCAAATGTGTGCATCGGCGCTTCACAGGCGGACCACAATTTGAAAGGTCTGGAAGGACATCGGCTGCGCACCCACGGCGGAACCTCGGAAGCCAAGGTGCCATTCATCGTCAACTATCCACTTAACGATGCCTACAAGCTGAAAGCTGGTGTGTCGACGTTGAAGAGTTACCAGATTTTTGATTTCGCCATCAACGGGACGCTGTGATGAACCGGGTCGTAGATACACCACGTGTTGAAGCGATGCGCATTGCTGGCGAAAAGGTGTTTACAGATCGCGTCATCGAAATCCGCTATCCGTACACTGGCGAAGTCATCGCGACGGTGCCGAAGGCGTCGATTGAAGATGTGCGCCGCGCTTTCCGCATCGCGCGCCAGTACAAAGCAAAGTTGACCCGCCATGAGCGCTACAAAATTCTTATGCGCGCGGGCGAAATCATCGCTGAGCGCAAACCTGAAATGGCGCACCTGATTACGCTCGAATCGGGGCTGTGCATCAAGGACACCATGTATGAAGTCGGACGCGCGTCTGACGTTCTCCTGTTCGCCGCGCAGCAGGCGCTGGTCGATGACGGCCAGTCATTTTCGTGCGACCTAACGCACCACGGCAAATCGCGACGCGTACACACCATGCGTGAGCCGCTGCTTGGTGTGATCTCTGCCATCACGCCGTTCAATCACCCGCTTAATCAGGTCATCCACAAGGTGGCGCCGTCGGTTGCAACCAATAACCGCATGGTGTTAAAACCCACTGAAAAAACGCCGCTTGCCGCCATCGCGCTGGCAGATGTTCTATACGAAGCTGGCCTGCCGCCGGAAATGTTGTCAGTGATTACCGGCGACCCGAAAGAGATCGCCGACGAAATGCTGACCAATGTCGATGTCGACATGGTCACCTTCACCGGCGGTGTTGCGATCGGCAAATACATTTCGGCCAAAGCGACGTACAAGCGCCAGGTACTCGAACTTGGCGGCAACGACCCGATTATCGTGATGGATGACGCCGATGTCGTGAAGGCGGCCGAGCTTGCCGCCAATGGCTCGTACAAGAATTCCGGCCAGCGTTGTACGGCGGTGAAGCGGATACTCGTTCACGAAAAGGTGGCGGCGCCGTTTACCGAAGCCTTGCTCGTCAAGACGCGTGCCTGGACTTACGGCGACCCGCTGGACCCCAATGTCGACATGGGCACTGTGATTGACGAAGCGGCTGCAATGCGTTTTGAGGCGCTCGTCAATGTGGCCGTCGCCCAAGGTGCGCGCCTGTTGCATGGCAACCAGCGCGTTGGTGCTTCATATTCACCCACGCTGATCGATCAGGTGCGACCGGAAATGGAGGTCTTCAAATACGAAACCTTCGGCCCGGTTTCCCCGGTCATCACCTTCAAAGATGTGGACGAGGCAATACAGATTGTCAACGGTACCGACTACGGTTTGTCTTCGGGTGTGTGCACAAACCGGCTGGACGACATCATGCGCTTTGTCAAAGAACTCAATGTTGGTTCAGTCAATATTTGGGAAGTGCCGGGTTACCGGCTGGAAGTCACACCATTCGGCGGCATCAAGGATTCCGGAATCGGCGCCAAGGAAGGTGTGCAGGAAGCTTGCAAAAGCTTCACCAATCTGAAGACCTACTCCCTGCCTTGGTAAATCTGGGCAAGGCCTTGACCGCTGCTGAACACCGAGAACGTTTTGTTGGAGTTGGAGTTCACTCACCATCCTGAATCACTGGAGGCAAACATGATCCGCGGAATGCATGCGATGTTCTATTCGTCGGAAGCCGAAGCCTTGCGGACTTTTCTGATGGATAAACTCGGGCTCGCCGGCACCGACGTCGGCGGTGGCTGGCTGATTTTCGACGCGCCGGAAGCCGATCTGGGCGTGCACCCGACTGAGAACGGTGTACCCAGGTCGGGGACAGCAGATATCTCGTTCTACTGCGACGACATCGCCACAACCGTCGCCGAATTGACGGGCCGCGGCGTCGAATTTACCCAGAGCGTGGAAGACCACGGTTACGGACTGGTGACCTACTTCAAGGTTCCCGGCGATTTCGTCGTCCAGCTTTATCAACCCAGATACAGCAAGAAACCGACGAAATCCGCAGTCGTTTCGGAGCAACGTGGATGCAACTACAACAGGCTCGCAAATACGCATTGTCTTTGCCCGAAGCGACCGAAGAGCCGCACTTCGAATACTCGTCATTTCGCGTACGCGGCAAGATTTTTGCAACGGTTCCGCCGGACGGTACCGTCCTGCACATTTTTGTCGATGAAGAGCAGCGGGCGCCATTGATTGCGGCGCATCCGGAGGTTTATACGCCGCTACACTGGGGCAAAAAAGTGGTTGGTATCAGCGTGTTGCTGGCCCCGGCTAGCGCAGATACGGTCAAAAGTCTGCTGACGCAAAGTTGGTTGCGCAAAGCACCGAAGCGGCTAGCTGCGACACTAGGCACTCAGCGGTAATGACACCCGTTGAAAAATCAATACATTTAGTTGCCGGACCTGTTAAGAATCGCACAGTCGAAACTCTAGATTCAGCGGGCTTCTTCAGATGTTTTTGACCGGAGATGTGCGCCAGTGCTTGAGTTCAACGTTTTCAATCGTCCATTGACGCAGCCGCAACGAAAACGCTACACCGCTCCCGCCAATACAATCGCTACTGCCGCCGTCAGCTTCTTCGCGTACGGCACATGCAGAAACTCATTAGGGCCATGGGCGTTGGACTGGGGGCCAAGCACACC
>JBDTPE010000068.1:0-9559 GCA_039932875.1 Betaproteobacteria bacterium
GGCGAGCAGCGGTCTGCCCGTTTTGCGTGCCTCGTTGAAGCTCAACCCGGCGCGGCCCAGCGGCGGATCGGTGAACAGGGCATAGGTCTGGATACGGTCAGAGACACGCCGATTGTCGCCATCGAACAAATTCGCCGCAACAATTTCATAGTCGTTCCACGAGGTGTGCGTGAACGCGCCGCGGCCATTGACGTCGCCCAGTGCATAGACACCCGGCACATTCGTTTCCAGTTTGTCGTTCACGCTGATGAAGCCGCGCGCATCGACGGCGATGCCGGCCAGCTCAAGCCCCAGATCATCGGTGTTCGGTGTGCGACCGGTTGCGAGCAGCAGATGCGAACCCACAATTTTTGGTGCGCCGCTGTCGCAGGCGACACCGACGCTGATGTCGCCATCGCGTTGTTCCACGGCAAGACAAGTCGCGCCGATGCGAACCGCAATGCCTTCGCGTTCGAGGATGGCACGCACTTCATCGGACACGTCTTCGTCTTCGCGACCGATCAATCGCGGGCCCATTTCGCAGACAGTAACTTCTGCACCGAAGCGTCGGTACATCTGTGCGAATTCCAGCCCGATGTAACTGCCGCCAATGACGATCAGATGTTGCGGGACAAAGTCCACATCCATTATCGAGATATTGTCCAGATAGTTCACGCCCTCGATCCCGGCGAGCTTCGGTGTCGACGGGCGGCCACCTACATTGATGAAAATTGTGTCTGCCGACAGCGTACGTCCGGCGACCGCCACTTCGCGCGGCCCGGTGAAGCGCGCCTGGCCGCGAATCACACTGACGTTCTTCGCATTTGTCATCCAGTTGGTGACCCCCGTTCTCGATGCCAGCACGATCGTATCTTTGCGTGCCTTGACGGCTGGCATGTCGATACGCAGCGGCTGATCGAGCATCACGCCGTACTCGGACGCCCGTCGCGCCTGCGCCGCAACACGAGCGGAAGCGACAAGCGTTTTGGTGGGGATGCAGCCGTTGTTCACGCAGGTACCGCCCATTTGATCACGTTCGATCACCGCTACTCTCAGCCGCTCCTTACTGCAGCGCGCCGCCAGCGGCGGCCCCGCTTGACCTGCGCCGATGACGATGACATCGAAATGTTCGTTCATGCTTCTCTCCTCGCGTAACGGTGGTGATTGGTCGTGATTTAAAGCAGTTGCTTACGTTGACCAATATCGCACGCATTGCAGTGCGATGGTGCCGCCGGAACGCATATGAAAAACTGGCAATGGCGCGGCTTATCTGGCCGAACCGAGCACTAGGCACGGGCTCCGAACAAGCAATACCTTGCGCAGTACGTATGCTGGCCTTTGTCGCATGAATGCTCGTGCAGACCACTTTTTGTATGACGTCCTCGCCTTACAATGACGAGCATCCTTTCTCGACTGTTGCGGCGACAGAGGGTCGCGGCTGAATCAAGCAGCACCGACTCGTACCACTTGTCGTCGTCGGCTTAGTGATTCTCAATGGGCGCTTCGCCCGCGCAGTCGCGCTATACGCGAGAAATCTTTTAACTAAGAAATCCCATCCCGTTGGTGCGCGCGAAGCGCCCAAGATTGGGAAACACGGTGGATAGTTCACCCGTCGATGCGCCCATCCATTTAGCGAATGTCGCACCGTATTCGTCTACGGAAGTTACCGGCAGTAGACGGCCCTGGCCTACGTCGTTCGGGCCTGTCAACGTGACTATCGGAAATTCCGAGCCCGGGGTGGTGCCACCGTAAAATGCGCCGCCACTCACCGCGCCACCGAGCGCGAAGCAATGCGTTCCCCAGCCGTGGTCGCTGCCGGCGCCGTTGGATGTTTGTGTACGTCCGAAGTCCGACATCGTGAATGTCGTCACGTTGCTGGAAATGCCTTGCGATACCGACCAGTTGTAAAACCAGGTCATCGCCTGATCGAGTTGCTTGAGCAAATCAGCATGCAGACCGCTCAGGATCGGTGCCGTCGGCGTGTTGGAGTTCTTGAACTGGTCGCCATGATTGTCGAAGCCACCAAGGGATACAAAAAATATCTGCCGCTTCACGCCTAGCGAATCGCGCGCGGCGATCATGTTTGCGACCGCGCGCAACTGTCCTGCAAGACGATTGCTTTGGGCAACACCAGAAGCGTTGATGAAGCTAATCGGCGGGGCCGGGCTGATCGGAAACTTCTCGGACACGTTGCCGGACGCATCCTTGATCGGCGCGCCAGTTGCATCGACGTTGTACAGGGACGCATTGACGAAGTCGCTCGTGGCCAGAGCACGTGCACCCATATCGCCCCACTGGTCTTCGAGCGCATTGGCTCGCAAAATATTGAGTTGATTTTCAAATGCCGCCTGTGGATTCGGACGGGAGGCTGAGTAGTTGTCCCAATCACGATACGAGCGCAACCGCTTGACGATGGTGCTCTTGGTATTACTCCAACTGGAAATCGCATAAGCCACCGCGCTATCGCCCTTTTGGAACAGGCTTTGTCCCGCTGCCGAAATCGACACCGAGACTTGACTATTGCCATTGGCCGACTCTATCAAATCGGCCAAACGTCCACCCCAGCCAGTGAGCGCAGGGTAGTCAGCGCGGCCGGTCTGCCAGTGGCTTTGCATATCCGAGTGTGAGAACAACTGTGGCGGGTTGTTCGTTTGCGCGCGGTACGCAGCAAGCGAAGTCGGCTGCAACAGTACCCCGGCGTTGGGGATGGCGGCGAGCTTGCGATCGGTGTTGAAGATATTGGCGAGGCCAGTCAGGCTGGGGTGAAAGCCAAACGACCTACCGCTTACGCCCGCGTTCACCGTGAGCGCGTTGGCGGCGGGAATGGCGAGGTTGCCGCGCCCGGCTGCATAGCCCGCGTACTCGCCACCGAGGGGAATGATCATGTTATGCGCGTCGCTGCCGCCAAACAGGAAAACGCAGACCAGCGCACGGTAGTCGTTATACGGTCCGGCCGCATAGGCAGCCTGCATGATGTTGCCCATCATCGGCGTGCCCGCTGCAGCAGCCATCATCTTCATGAAGCGCCGGCGGTCTTTGTGCAAATCAAACTTATCCATGTCGGGTCCTTACTTCTGAATCGAATATTCGGGTGAGTTCATAATCAGCCACAACGCAGTCTTGAAGCGTTCGGTGGCTTGCGTGGTGGCGTTGCTGTCAGTGAGCTTGGTGACGACATCGATCAATTGGGTGCGGAACTGCGAACTCATTCCTGCCGATAACAAAGTGACATTCATGGCATCGACCATTGCTGCCGGATTGTCGGCAAGCGAAGTGTAAGCGCTGTAGTTCGGTGTCAGGCGTACGTTTGGGTCGGTGGCAGACTGATTGAATCCGCCGATGATGCCGTACTTGCTGAAGTCCATGAAGCCGGAGATGGTCGCGCTATTTGATATCTCGAACTCGGGGCCGAACAACTGCATCTGCCCAAGCGGGCCGGAGGGCGAGTAATCTGGATGATAGAAATTGAATACGCTACCCGCATGCAGCGGGCTCTGGCCGATGGAGTCGGAACCGCCCAAATCGTAGATGCTGCTGTAGTAGCCGCCCGCCATCCTGGCGTCGAAAGCGCGATGTAGGTGAGTAAACCGCAGAACCGGCTCGCGCAGTTTGCCAAATGAGTTCGGCTGCGCACTGCGTGAGGCGCGCGCTTCCGGATCTAGCAGGATTGCGCGGATCACCGCCTTCATGTCGCCCCGCACACCGGCACCGTTATTGTTGAACGTGGTAGCCACACGGGTTACGTATTCGCCGCTGGGGTTGCTGGTCACCAGACGCATGATCAGTTGCTCGCCGATGAAAGGCCCGATGTTGGGATGATTGAACAGGTTGTCAATTACCGCATCTACGTCCTGCATTGGTGTTTGGCCGGCGGGCACGTTCTGGTTGAAGTTTGTCGAATTCGGATAAGTCAGCAGTGTTTTCGCGCCGGTGTCGTGTGCACCGCCGGTGAGGTCACGCTTGTCGTCGGATGAGCGGTATTTGACCGGGGAGGCCCAGGGCTCCATCGGCAATGACCACGCCGCGCAAGCCTTGGCTGCGCTCGCGGCGTCACTGGGATAGGGGACGTCGGGATATAGCCAGCGCCACGGTTTTGTTTGATCCTGGCCGGCATGATTCCAGCCGGTGAGTGCACGTGCAACTTCCTGCGCTGTTACTTCGGAATAGGTCGTGATGGGCTTACCCAGGCCGTCGAACTGAACCGAACCATTAATATTTAGCATCACGGTACCAATGGAGAACAACTGCATCATTTCTCGCGCATAGTTTTCGCTGGGAATCGTCCCAAGAACGGCATCGGCCTTGGCACTGCCCTTCATATCGAGGTACTCGCCCATCGCAGGGCTAAGTGTGATGTCCTTAAGCAACGTGCGGAAATTGCCAAACGCGTTTGCGCCCAGCAGATCGAGATACGACGCAGGCCCGCAGGCTTGATCGCCGATGGTGTTGTTGTTCATCGAGATCACCATGATCTGCGATAGCGCATACACGACGCGCTGACGCAGTTGGTCCGGCGCTTCGAAATATTGCTTCCAGATCGACGGCATCGTCACCGAAAATGGCGCGGAGGGATACAGTGGATCGTTGCGGACGGTATTGAGGTGTGAGGTTTGTGGCGTATTGAACTGCTCGTCCAGATAGGCGGACGGCGTCATCATCGCCACGCGGTTGATCTCCGCCAACGGTGCACCAAATGTTGCCTGTGTAAGTAGGCGCGCAGCATCTGCTTTGGGATGGGCACCCACCGCGACGCTCACCGCTGACGAGACAGCGACAGCGCCGGTGGCATCGATTGCTTTTGCGCTCAATGAAGTTGGCCCCTCGACCGCCGGCGTCCAGTTGAATATATACGGTGCAGATGTGGCTTCGCCGATCTTGGTTGGGCCTTCGTAAAACTCCACCTTGCCAATCACACCCCCCGCACCGATGGTGGCGCTGGCGTTAAGCGTAGCAACTACGCCAACTTGAGCCGCAACGCTTGCCAGCGTGACAGAAGGGGGCGGTGTGATTCCCAGCGATACACCGGAGCGAGACTTGACGGCAGAAATGTCGGAAGAATTGATCGCGCCTGAAATATTGATATCGTATTTAAAGTTGTTGGCCGCGACGCTGACGATTTGGCCTGACCGCGCCTTGATGGCGCTGATATCGCTTGCGTTCACACTAAAGCTGTTGTTGATGTCACCCGCCAAAAATCCGACCGATACCGACGTATTCAATGAACCATTGACGCCAGTGAGACTGACGGCGACACGACGACAGTCTGCGACGTTGGCCAATGTCACGACCACATCATTGCCGGAAATCTGCGCCGTGGCATTGCCGATGGAAGTACCCGCCACATCTACCCCAGAAACATTGCCAGTAGCAGTGACAGGCGCGTCGAACTGAAAAACGATGATATGGCCACTGCCGATAACGCGTGATTCCACGGTGATGGCGCCGGTTATCGCCGCTGCGGTGTTGAGAGCAATGTCGTAGGTGCCCGCAGACCCGTGTACTTTGCGCGATTGTGCACCGGTGAGCGTCAACGCGGCGACCGATAGCGACGACAGTGAAAGGCAGGCGGCGAGGGCGAAGGTTACGGCGCTGTACCTGATCGCGCCCGCACGAAACTTTCGGCTCATGGTCGTTTCCATTGAAAGATATTTAAGTGGATAAGATTGAATGAGCAGAAAGCGTGCCAACGAACCGTAGCGGCGTGGCATGGGCGTTACAGCGCGTTTTGCAGCTGCGTTTGTCGTCCTCAGGCGACAGAGGCAGCGAAATAGGGCAGCCCCTCTTCAATTCAGGAATTCGTGCAAACTTCGGCGATCAGGTAGCGGATCTTGAATAGCCTTTTCGCCGCACCAGCAGCAGTTGACCCCGGTTGCGCGACGCGAATACCAAAAATACCAACGTTCAGGTCTAGTTACGTAGCTCCCATATGCCAAACCCAGTTGGCCGTTTGATGCGTAAACTTCTCTCGATTGCCGCGAACAATAGCGTCTGCTGCGTCTTTATAGGCGTTCGCAGAAAACTCACGTACCCGACGCTTCATCCTTCGGCAGCGGAAAATACGCGTAGGCTTGCTTCGGCGCCGCCGATTCATCGTGGCGCTTTTGCTCTTCCAGACTCTGCTTTTTGTCCCACCACGTTGCGCGGTTGGTCTTTTGCAATTCCTTGAGATCAGGTTGCTTATCCATCAGGTCGCGAACAAATTTGGTGATATCGGATTCATACATGGTGGTTTCCGCGGCAGTTTGATGTTGTTCATCTTATCATTGCGCTAGCCGCGCTGTTAGCAAACTTGGCATGGCGCTTGCTGATTTTTGGCGCGATCAAATGAAAAAAAACGGCCCCTTAACCGACAAACCACTGATGGAACTGCGTTATCCGCGATCCTTCCTGGCGCTGCTGCTGGTGGGCTTCGGTATTGTGGCGCTGCCATTGATTGCCGGGCTGGTGTCGAACGCGATTTCCATTGAGCGTCTCTCCGAACAAAGTCAGTTGGCAGTTTTCAACGCCACGGTTGCGACACAGAGTGCGCGTCAACTTTCAACTGCGGAAATGGCGATGGAGCGCTCCGCGCGTTCTTACGCGATCTCCGGTGATCGCGATTCAATCGATGCTTATGAAAACTCGCGCGCGGGCTTCCGAAAGCTACTGGCCGACTTTATCGTCCAACCGTTGGAGCCGGAAATGAAGACTGCGGCGACCGTGCTGCAGCAAAAGGAAGCCAACATCTACGCGCTAGTTGTCGGAAAACCGCCGTCCGAGGAAATGAGTAAACAGGTAGAGCGCGATTTTGCTGAACTCGCCAACCGCACACAAGCGATCAATACACTGGCCAATCGTTTGATCGATCTGGAGGTCGTCGCCCTGAAATCGTTTGCTGCGAAATCACGTAATCAGGTGATATGGCAATTGTTGGCGATGATTCCGTCCGCACTACTGATGATCGCTGGCTTCACCTATTTACTCGCGCGACCGATACGTGACCTCGGTCGTGCGATACACCGGCTGGGTGAGGGCAAATTGGCCAAACGTATTCGCGTGAGTGGACCGCACGACATCGAAATGCTCGGCGAAAAACTCGATTGGCTGCGCCAGCGCCTGATTGCGCTGGAAGATCAGAAGACGCGATTTTTTCAGCATGTCTCGCACGAGCTAAAGACGCCGCTCACGGCACTGCGTGAAGGCTCGGAGCTGTTGTGCGATGAAGTGGTAGGCAAACTCACCGATGAGCAACGCGAAGTCGCGGAAATTCTGAAACAGAATTCACTGACGCTCGAAAAGCTGATTCAGGATTTATTGACCTATTCGCAGGCGCAGTCTTCGGACCGGCTTGGGAAAAAAACTGCATTCGAAATCAAATCGCTGCAGCTAAGAGATCTCATCGATCAGGTCATCAACGCGCAGAGACTCGCAATCGTCGCCAAATCGATCACAGTTAAACGCGAATGCGAGAAAATCCCCTTTCATGGCGACGCCGAAAAGCTGCGCGTCGTGATCGACAACCTGTTGTCGAATGCCATCAAGTATTCACCCGTTAGCGGCACCATCGTGCTGCGCCTGGGCAAGCACAAGGAGCATGCTGTGTTTATCGACGTAATTGACAGCGGACCGGGGATCGCTCCCGAGGATCGCGACCGGATATTCGATCCGTTTTATCGCGGAAAGCACGCTGCCGCATCGGCTGTCAAAGGAACAGGCTTGGGGTTGGCGATTGCGCGCGATTACGTTGAGTTGCATCAGGGCTCAGTGAAAGCAATCGATGCAGCGGGCGCACATTTTCGCGTCATACTGCCGAAGCAGTCGGCGGCGATATGACGACGATTTATGAAATCTGTTTGCCCGGCGCTATCCAGTGGTCTGCATTTTTGATAACTGGCGACCGACGCGCCGCCGGGCGATTTTCTTAAGAGAGCTCAGCACAAATGCAGAATCTCTTGCTCGTGGACGACGATCCTGACTTGCTGAAATTATTGTCGATTCGCCTTAAAGCAAGCGGCTATCGCACTTCCACCGCAGACAGTGGTGAGCAAGCACTTTCAATGATCGCCGCCGAGCGCCCTGATTTGGTGATTACCGACTTGCGCATGGCCGGTCTCGATGGCATGGCGCTATTTCATGAGATCGAACGCCGCCATACCGGGCTACCGGTCATTATCCTGACGGCGCACGGCACCATTCCAGATGCCGTCGCTGCGACGCGTCAGGGTGTGTTTGGCTACATCACCAAACCTTACGACGCCAATGAATTGCTAGTGCAAGTGCGGCGCGCGTTGTCGCTGCATGGCAGAGCCGGTTCGACGGCTTCAACGGCTGCTGGAGGCGCAGGCACTGCAAAATCCAATACCGCGTGGCGCAGCGAAATTGTCACCCGCAGCCCCGCCATGGAAGACCTGTTGCTGCGTGCCGAACGCATCGCCCAGGGCGACGCAAGCGTATTGCTTCAAGGAGAAAGCGGCACCGGCAAGGAGTTGTTGGCGCGCGCCATACATCGGGCCAGCCGCCGTGCTGATTGTCCATTCGTCGCTATCAATTGCGGCGCCATTCCCGAAGCGTTGCTGGAGTCGGAGCTGTTTGGCCATAAGAAGGGGGCCTTTACAGGTGCCACGGCAGATCACCCCGGTCTGTTTGTCGAGGCGCATTCCGGCACGTTGCTGCTCGACGAAATCGGCGATATGCCGCTGGCGTTGCAGGTGAAACTTTTGCGGGTTCTTGAGGCCCGCGAAATCCGCGCTGTTGGTTCGACCAAGACCGTCCCCATTGATGTGCGCGTGATTTCTGCCAGCCACCGCGACTTGAATCAGGCCAAAGCTAGCGGCGCCTTTCGCGAGGATTTGTTCTATCGGCTGAATGTGGTCACGCTGAAGTTACCTGCGCTGCGCGAGCGGCGTGAAGATATCCCGCTTCTGCTTTCGCATTTCCTGAAGGAGCTTTCAAGGCGTTACGCAAAAAACGTCAACGCGCTTTCCCACGATGCTTTGGAAATGATGAGTGCCGCAACGTGGCCGGGCAACATTCGTCAGTTGTACAACGTGGTAGAGCAGGTCGTGGCGATGACGTCTGGTGAAATCGTCTCGACCAAGGTGGTCGAGCAGGCAATGCAAATGGAAATGCAAGGACTGGATTCATTCGAGGAGGCGCGAAGAAGATTTGAATATGACTACCTGACGCGACTGCTAAAGCTCACCCAAGGAAACGTCACGCAAGCGGCCAAATTGGCAAAGCGCAATCGAACCGAGTTCTACAAACTGCTGCAACGGCACAGCATTGAAGCAGCGCATTTCAAGCCAGCGCTTGATTGAACCGCCCAAACGGTCGGGTTCGTTGTTGGCGCGTCGTCGTTTGGAGACACAAATTCTCTTTGTGAATCATTAACTTAGAAATTACCTTCATTCTTTGTCGCCAATCGGCGACAAATCGGACGACTCTGCGCCGGGACAATGGCGATTTTGATTTTCTAAGTCATTGTTTATGAACTATTTATTTTTTTGGCACGAGCGTTGCTACAATAGCTTTGAATGCTTTTGGTTCGCCCTCCCTCCCTGGGCGCTTCGGTGGTTTGGCTAGGTCCCCAGATCCCGTAGGT